>CALWUF010000058.1 GCA_944384655.1 uncultured Butyricicoccus sp.
GAGGGTAAAATATGATTGTATTGAAAGCACATATCCTTACAGTCGAGCATCTCCTGCAAAAGATTCGCATTATAATTTGCATCGTACAACAATCCCTGTTCTCGTTTTTGCTTCTCTGTCATAGTATATTCTCCTTGCCAAATGATATCCTCTGTTATTATATCCGTTATCGCGTCCGTCTGCAACCATATATAAAAACACAGAAGAAGCATGGCATTGATGCCATGCTTCTCCCGCAGAACAATTGTTTTTTCACGTCCGGATGGTTCTGGCCAGACGGTTGCCCGGCCTATCCGGCAGGCAATTAGCCCATCTGGAAGGATTCGCAGTCGGTGCACTTCTTTTCAGTCGGATTCATCTCATGAGTACCGACCTGGATGCTATCCAATGCGCAGTAATCTGCGTCAGTACAGTGGTGTTTGCACTGCTGTACGGAACAGCGGATGCTCTTGTTTGCATGACATTTGTCCATCATAACAATGTCCTCCTTTTGATTGGTTCACTTCTAGCATGCCCGTTTGTGCACAATTTATTCATCCGAAGCCGCAGTCTGGATAGATTGTTCATCATAGGCTTGTTGTACCATTGTGAGAAACTCGTTCCATCGATCCTGTTGAATTATGGTACTCGGACAAATTTTTCCAGAAAAATCACGGTGCTGTCGGACCGCGTCCAATGACAGATCATATTTTAACAACAGATAAGCAGTTAATTGCGCTGCATTGCGCATTGTTTGATCAAAATCACCGCCCTCATTCACGCACAACTCCACGCCAATACCGCATTGATTGCCGCCACGCGGCGTCATGCTGTCACCTGCATGATAGCCAACCTCATTTTCTGGCAGATGATGCCATATTTCTGTATCATCCACCGTATAATGCCAGCTTTTTTGTTCTTTCCAGCAATTTTCATGGATATATTCATTATGTGCCTCTGCCGTCGCATTGGGGCTGGTATTATCTGTCTCATGAATGACAACATAACGCACCGTGCGCTTTGTTCCCGGACGTGCCATAGAATTTTGCGGAATATAATCAGTATGTACATCGAGACCCGCGATGGAGTCCGGTGCATCCGACTGTTCTTGCCCAGTATTTGAACCGAAAACGGCATACAAGACGCATGCCGACAAGATCACTGCCAAAACAGCGCCAAAAAATAACCACAGCATAGCGCCAACCGATCGTTTTTTCCGAGTCACTGTATCTCACCTCCGCTGCATAACAGTGTATGTAAAATAATTTTGAAAAATCCCGTTCGGAATGCATTCCGAACGGGATTTGAAATTCAAGCAGACTTTTTCTTCCACAACGCAAACAATGGTTTTTTCCCGGAAACTTTTTCTGTTTCAGGATATTTTTTAATCTTTACCAAATAATAAATAACTGCCAAAATGACAGACAGATAAAATGAGGCGTTGGGACGGCGCAAAATACCTGCCGTATTATATGCGTTGATCAATGCCAAAAACAGTGAAATGCCAAACGCGCCTGCATCCAGCGTAAAATATTTTTTCGCATCTTTCACCAGCGCCCAGCCAATCAAATACAGGAAATAGATCAAAAATGCTAAAAACAGGATCAATCCCACAATGCCATATAGGAAATAAATTCCATGGAAATCATTTTCTACATCATACATTTCGCCTTTATATACCATGGTATCCCGTTCCAGACCAAACAGGCGGGATGAAAATGGTTCTTCATCCATCAGCAGCGAACAGAACATGATTTTACTCTTGCGCGCGCCAGTAATTTCAGATACATCGGTGGAAAAATCGCAATTCTGCATGACCTTTTCCACACCGAACCGCTGAACCAGATCGGAGCGATAATAGACATAGATCTGGTTGTATGCACGCAGCTTATCCAGATTTGTCTCCTCTGCCTGTTCCTCTTCCGTCAGCGTCACCGCACCACGTTCTGCCGACATGGAATTGAGCACGCCCTGCTTTTCCTGCATGGTCTGACCATAGCTCATCTGATGTTCATACATTGGGGAAATTTTAAAACATATCAGGCTGATAGCTGCAACCAATAGTAAAACACCATATTTGATTTTATCCGCACGTCCGCAGATCGCTGTGACAAAGAGAATGCCTATTGTGGAGGCAAAAATTGCCATGTATGCCAACCGTGTGCCCAGGAAATAGAGCTGCCCACAACTCAAAACGGCAATGACTGCCAGAACCCACGGATTTTTTGCCCGATATGCCACGCACAGCAGAACTGGCGTCAACATACTCATGATGGATGCCTGTGAATTGGTAGTCGAAAACCAACCCAAAATACCCGACTGCGTATCTTCATATGTGTGCGGATTGGTACCCGTAATTACACTGAGCAAAACTACAATTGTAATAATGCCAAATGAAATAAAAAATCCTGTTTTGACCCAACGGAATGCACGCGGATCCGCTTTCATAAATGAAATAAAACAAAACGCAAACAGGGGGATTTGAATCACACGAATATAATTTGTGAAATCCGAAACCGGACTGACATATCCCGCGGTAAAACAAGCCGCCATGTGCAGGACAAAAAAAACTGCACAAACTGCCGCAAGATACCAATAACACTTGCGCCGCTCAGAAAGAATGTAACCCGCCAGCGCCGTTGCCGCCAGCACCAACATTCGCAGCAACAACGAGGGCAATGTGCTCATTCCAAGCTCGTCCAGCCAAAAAGACAGGACATCCATCACCGGCTGGGCGGCAAATAAAATAAAGATATATACAGCCAGATGCTTTTTTAGTGCTGACTGGGATTGCTCCAACAATTGAACAGCCCTCATAGACTTCTAATACGATCCTTTCTCCATTTACCATTACAGGAAACATATCGTTTTCCCACACATAACGCTACACATTATACCGTTGGATGGGAAACTTGTCAAGCAGGCGGCTGTTTCGCCTGTACTGCGTCATAGGACTTAATTTTTACAAAATAGTAGATCACAGCCAATACAACCGACAGATAGAACGAAGCATTGGGGCGGCGTACAACGCCCGCCGTACAATAGACATGCGCCAGCAGCAAGCACAGCGATATGCCGAATGCTCCCGCTTCCAAAGTGAAATACCTGGAAAAATTGCGCAGCATGGCACACACAATCAACCATGCAAAATACAACAGGAATAACACAAATGCTGCAAGCCCTGCCATACCATACAGATAAAATACACCGTGGAAATCATTTTCCACATCATATGTCTCTCCTGCCCAGGTCATGTCAGACAACTCCATACCGAACAAAACGGCAGGCAGACCGAAGTCCTGCATCAAAAGCCGGCAATATATGATCTTCATCTCGCGCCAGCCGGACAGACGTTGGACATCGCGCGAATATCCATACTCCTGCATGACGCGCCCGGCGCCAAACCGGTCAACCAAACCGCCCAGATGCTCTTCATACACCGGGAGCAGACACAGCTCCGGCGACTGCTCTGCCGTTGTGCCGTATTCCTCTTCCGCCTGTGCAATCAGTTCGTCTGCGCGCTGCTGTTTTTCGCGCACAATCTCCTGATGTTCGGACTGATTTCGGTACATCGGTGAGACAAAATATCCCGCGCCGCAGACTACCGCCCCTACTGCCAAAATGGCGATCGTCCTTTTATCGATCCGCCGGCACAACAACAGGACGAGAATCAATCCCACGGCGCTCACAAAAATAGCAAAATAAGCCAGACGTGTCGCAAACAGATATAGTACGCCAAAGGAAACCGCCGTTGCCACCGCTGTCCACAGCGGCTTTTTCAACCGGATTACCTGCATCAACAACACTGGAACAAGCGCTGACAGAATGGCGCTCTGTGAATTGGTAGTCGAAAACCAACCGAGCAAACCGATCGATTTATTGGAATATGTATACGGATTGGTTCCTGTTGCCGCACTGAGCAATTCAACTGCCACAATGATACTGAAATTGATGATAAACCCGCGTTCAACAGCACGATAGGCATCCTCCCCGCCTTCACGCAAAAATGTGACAAAGCAGAAGACAAACAGCGGAATCTGTGCCACACGGATATAATTGGTCAGATCATAGATTGGATCGGAATACCCCACTGTGATACATGCCCAGATATGCCCTGCTGCCAGCATTGCAAGTACAGCGCACAGAGCAAAATAAAATTTTTTGTTCCTGCTCAATCCGAACCCCAACAGCACAGTGCCGGCGAGTACCGCAAACCGCAACAGCAGGGAAATCGTATTCCCCCAATCCAATACATCCAGCCAGTAGGACAGGACATCCATCACCGGCTGCACAACAAACAACAGCAAAATAAGCTGCGGTACGTATTGCCGCAGTCGCAATTGTCCCGACGCATCCGATTGTTGTTTTGACATAAAGAAATTCCTTTCTACAATTTATTGCAGCACACTGCGCAGGTTCCCCAACAGCTCCATTGTGCGAAAACGGATCTCATATGCCGCGCCATCCCTGTGGATGAGCGCATTCTCTTCCGTGGTCAACACTTGTTCCCCACTCGCCGCATCAAAGCACAGCGACGGGTACAGCACACACCACCAGTTCTTTCCCTCAGCCTGTCCGATGTAGATCTGGATCCCTTCATACTGTCCCGCAGGCAGGGAAAATGCTGCATAGTCGCGCGTCGGATACCATGCCACCGCAAGGCAAGCTGTAATGCGCTCGGTATGTCCGTTTTCATAGACCTCCTGCTGGGCTGCATTCGCAATTTCCTGCATATGTGTGCGCAGCAACTGCTTCATTTCCATGGGGCTGTCTGCCTGCTGCTCCAGCGGCTGCATCATCTCCAACACGCGATCCCGTACGCGCAGTTTGACCTCCTGATCCTCTTCCCTGTCCGAATGGGCGACCACACGCAGGCGCAGAATGTCGTCCGCCAATTCCTGCTGGGCAGTGTCGCAGGCTGCTGCATAGCATAGCGCGAAAAAAAGAGTGAGTGCAATGGTAAGTTCCCAGCGCGCATGGCGCATGTTTTTGGTTTTCATAAGTACGGCATCCTTTCAATATCTAATGATATCAAAAGTATCTCCCGTCTTGTCAGCGTTTAACCTGCGACGCCGTACAAAAATCCGTTATATACGTTTCAGTATATTGCATTCCGAGTGTATGACATGCGGTTTGTGCATCCTCCAGCCGTTCAAACAGACCGAAATTGGACGGTCCGGAACCGCTCATAATTGCACCCATCGCACCACAGGTATACAGCATGCTACAGATTTCATTCACCTCCGGATGCATGCCTGCCGTCACCGGCTGCATGACATTGCACAAAAGCCGTGCCATGCCGGGCAGATCTCCGGCGGCAATCGCCGCGCACATGGCATGCGTATCCGGACGCCTGGCAATTTCAACCGAATCAATCGCACGATAAACCGCCGGTGTGGAAACTGCAATCGGCGGCTTACACAATACAATATGTGTTTGAGGTGCATCCGGCAGGCGTGTCAGAACTTCTCCTATGCCTTCTGCCAGCATCGTCCCGCCTGAAATACAAAACGGTACATCCGCACCCAGCTTCAAACCGATTTCCATCAATTTTTTCTCGCCCAAATGGGTATCATACAATTCATCCAGCAGTGTCAACACAGCCGCGGCATCTGTACTCCCGCCTGCAAGCCCCGCCGCCACAGGGATTTGTTTTTCAATGACAATGGAAATCCCGTCGCATACCATTCCTGTTTCGCGCAAAAACAGCTCTGCTGCGCGGTACGCAAGATTGCTGTTGTCGGCAGGCAAATCACTGCCTTCGACTGTCAGTCGGATTTCTTTGCTTCCTGTACCGGTATCAACCGTCACATGGTCATGCAGACCAATGGACTGCATGACCATACACACGTCATGGTATCCATCCGGGCGTTTTCCCGTCACGTCTAAGGTCAAATTGATTTTGGCATGCGCCTCCACGGTTGCCTGATTCATATTCATCCCCTTCCATCTCACAATTTGTGCTGGATTGCTGTTCTATTTTTGAAATCGGTCACATAGGCAAACCCCAATGCACGCAAACGATCAAGTGCTTGTGGAATGCCTGCACCGATGTTCTCGGGCACATGGGAATCCGAACCCGTTGTGATATATTCGCCGCCCAATTCACGATAACGCACCAATACAAAATCTTCCGGTCCAACAGCTTTTTGCCACCCAAACAATCCTTTTGCATTGCATTCCAAAGCAATGCCGCGCTCTATGATTGCTTTTAAAATCACATCTACACGTTCCATATAACCTTTTAGAGACGGATGATTGTGCGGCAACTTCATGACACGCAGCGGATAATCGATATGACCAAGAATTTGAAATTGCCCATATGCCAGCATAGCTTCCATCTCGTCAAAATATGCGTGCAGGAAATCATTTTGATTGATCGTTTCATAACGGTAAAAATACATATCCATATCGGCTGCTGTCTGATGGATCGAACCAATTACATAATCAAATGAAATCTCCGCCTGCAATTGATCTGCAAGCCCTGGCGCCGCATGTGGTTGTCCCATCTCAATGCCTGCACGCAGTGTGATCTTCCCATCAAATTCCTCGCGGCATGCCATAATATCCCGTTGCTGTGCGGCAATATCCGGCATGAGCGTGCGTCCGCTGCGAAATGGTGCAATTTCACGCGCATATCCCGCAAAATCCACCTCATCCGGCGAAAAATCTGTCTCGGACAGCGAATCTTTCCGAAAAAATTCCACGTGCTCAGTAAAACCCAACACATCAACGCCATTGTGTATGGCCTCCTGCACATGTTGCCGAAGCGGTCTATCTGCAGCATCGTAGGAATAAGCGGTATGTGTATGCAAATCTATTATCATTGCGAATTTCCTCATTTCCTGCGGCAAAGTATGATTTATTATACCGCCTGCAGGCGCGAAACACAAGTACTGCACGCATAAGTCCGTGAAAACCGGTCATACTGAATACAGCATGAAAAGGAGGTTTTTTATATGGACAAATTTGTCCTGACGCTCGTCATCATCGGCGCAATTAACTGGGGCTGTATCGGTCTGTTTGGACTGGATATTGTCGGTGCGCTGTTCGGCGGGCAGGGCGCGCTGATCAGCCGCATCATCTATGCCGTGATCGGTCTGGCAGGTCTATGGGCGCTCACGTTTTATTCCAAGCTGCACAGCGGCAGCTCGGATCATTCGTAATTCTGTGCACAGCGATGAGGGCTGTCTCCGGCAAGCCGGAGGCAGCCCGTGCTGACTTTTCCGGCGATAAAACGGGGGCAGGAAACTGGTTTTCCTGCCCCAAAACTATGATTGTTGAAATTATTCGTCCTCTGCCGCTTCTACCAGACGCTTGGTATCTTCTGCGATAACCAGCTCCTCGTTGGTTGGGATAACCAGAACACGTACACGGGCGTAATCGACAGAGATATCCATCTGACGACCGCGATATTTGTTCTTCTCCGGGTCAACCTTGATGCCGAGATACTCCATGTGCTCGCAGACATCCCAACGAACAGAACGGTCATTTTCACCGACACCTGCGGTGAATACGACTGCGTCAACGCCGCCCATCTCTGCGATATAGGAGCCGATCAGCTTTTTGACCGAATTGATGAAGATGTCCTTTGCCAGTTTTGCACGCTCATTGCCCTCGTTGATTGCGGTATCCAGGTCGCGGAAGTCGGAAGATACGCCGGATACACCGTATACGCCAGATTCCTTGTTCATAACCTCAAGGATCTCCTCTGCGCTCTTACCCTCATGTTCACACAGGAAATTGATGATTGCGGGGTCAATGTCGCCCGAACGAGTACCCATTGGCAGACCTGCCAACGGAGTAAAGCCCATCGAGGTATCCACCGACTTGCCACCCTTGACTGCCGTTACAGAAGAACCATTGCCCAGATGACAGGTAATCACACGCAGATGCTCCTGCGGGATGCCCAACATTTCAGATGCTTGCTGTGCAACATATTTATGAGACGTACCATGGAAGCCATAACGACGGATCTTATACTTCTGGTAGTAATCATACGGGATGGAATAAATATAGTCAACCGGATCCATGGTCTGATGGAACGCGGTATCGAATACTGCAACCTGCGGAATATCAGCGCCCATGACATCTTTGCAGGCGTCAATACCGATTAAGTTTGCTGTGTTATGAAGCGGGGCCAACGGGATACAATCCTCAATGGCCTTGATAACAGAATCATCAATGATAACAGAATCGGCAAAATACTCTCCGCCGTGTACCACGCGGTGACCAACTGCGTCAATCTCCTTCATAGATTCGATAACGCCCCATTCTTTGTCCACAAGAATGTCGATGACCGCACGGATCGCATCTGCATGATCCTTCATCGGTACATTTTCACAATACTTTTCCGACTTATTGGGGTTTGTATGAGTCAGACGACCGTCAATTCCGATTCTCTCACACAAGCCTTTGGCAAGAACTGCCTTATTGTCCATGTCAAACAGCTGATACTTGAGCGAAGAACTGCCCGCATTAATAACAAGTACATTCATTTCTCTCATACTCCTTTATCATAACATTGCAAGAATATCGTCATCATAGTACAATAAACTTATCATTGGTTTTATTTTACACCACTGAATAAAATTTCTCAACCACTTTCCCCAGAAATTTGTGGAGGATTTATGAATATCTGCGCGATCATAACAGAATACAATCCATTCCATGCAGGACATGCCCATCAAATCACAGAAATTCGCCGCCGATTGCCCGACTGTGCCATTGTTTCCCTTATGAGCGGAAATTATGTCCAGCGTGGGGAACCTGCCATCTGGGATAAATACCTGCGCGCCGCGTGTGCCGTGGCGGCGGACGGTCCTGATCTGGTGTTGGAATTGCCGTTGACGGCTGCTCTGTCTTCCGCCGAAGGGTTTGCACAAGGTGGCATTCAACTCGTTGATGCACTCGGATGTGTTACGCATCTGTCTTTCGGCTGTGAAACCGGGACGGAAGAATCCCTTATGCATCTCGCCGCCTGTCTAAATACAGAAAAATTTTCCACGCGACTGCGTGTCCTTTTGCCACACAGCCCCAGCTATGCACATGCAGCTTCCGCTGCCGCACAAGAATTATGCCCAAAATCCGCTTCCTTATTGGATTCACCCAATGATCTGCTTGCCGTACAATACTGCCGGTTTTTACAGCAAATCTGTCCAACGGTTCAGCCGATTGCCGTGCGCCGCTATGGCGCATCCCACGATGGCACACCGGAGGACGGCATCCCCTCGGCATCTTATGTACGTCGTCTGCTCCGTGCAAAACAGGATACAGATGCATTTTCACTTCTGCCATCCGCATGTCAGGAATATGGTCGCACCGCACGCCGTCACAGTTGGAGCGATTTGGCTCCCGCCGTACTCCCTTATCTGCGCCGTCTGACACCGGAAGAAATCCGCGCGTTACCCAGCGTCTCGGAAGGGCTGGAAAACCGCTTCTATCAGGCATGTCAAAAGGCACAGACATTGGACGAGCTGTGGAACATGGTGCGTTCCCGCCGTCATCCACTCAGCCGGATCCGCCGCTTGACATTGTGCGCCTATCTCGGCATCACACAGGCACGCACTACACGACCTCCTGGTTTCGTGTCGGTACTGGCAATGAATGAACGTGGGCGCAGTGTACTTCGCACAATGAAACAAACCTGTTCCATCCCCATCATCGTCAAGCCCACACAGGCACGCACATTGACCGATTCTGCCGCTGATCTTTGGAATGTAACGTTGTCCGCCGATGACCAATTCTATTTCCCCGCCCCTGCCGGAACCGGTTGGACACAAACCCCATTTTACCGCAGACCGCATTGACCGGCGGCTGCGGTAAAATTTTTCCAAAAGTACTTTACCTGATAGAGTAATTGTGGTATGATTACTTCATCAGATAAAGTAGTCCTGCGAAGGGAGGGCTGCACATGCTCAGCAGTGATATCATGCGCGGTTACAACGATACACTGATTCTAAGCCAATTGCTGGAACGTGATTCTTATGGCTATGAAATCTCTCACAACATTCAGCAGTTATCTGGCGGTGTATATACCATGCGCGAAACAACACTATATGCCGCATTCAACCGCTTGGAGCAACTCGGCTATGTCACGTCCTATCAGGGGACCAAAACCTTTGGACGAAAACGCACGTATTATACCATCACAGACGCTGGACGACAGTTTTATCGGGAAAAATGTGAAGAATGGCACGTGCTTCAACATGTCATGCAGTCATTCATCAAGGAGGAATTCATATGAATGCAATTCAAAACTACATCAACGCACTGTTTTCTTCTCTGCCCAAAACACCGAATGTACTGCGGATGCAGGCAGAAATGTTGGAAAACCTCGAAGAAAAATATCAGGCTTTGCTGCGTGAAGGTAAAAATGAAGACGAAGCCATCGGTATCATACTTGCCGGTATCGGCACAGTGGATGAACTGAAGGCGGAATTGGGTATCCGGGAAGAACCGCATGATATTCCCAAAGACGATCACCATGCTTTTCTCACTGAACATGCCGCCTTTCAAAAGCAGTTCGCCATCGCCATCGCAGGCGGCGTTGCACTGTGTATCCTTGCCGTTATCGCAGGGGCTGTAACGGATGAACTGTTTCACAACGATATCCTGACGGTTATCATGATATTGGGTCCAATTGCCATTGCAGTTGCCATTTTTGTGTTTTTCGGCATCCGGGAAGACTGGTATGAACAACGATACAAAGAAATTTGCAATGACTTGCCAACTGGCGATACAAAGTCTTCTTCTTTGATTACTGTGGTTTCCAACCTCGTATTCCCGCTTGCCGCCATGTTTTATCTGTTTATCGGATTCCAGTACAACCTGTGGCATCCCGGATGGATTATTTTTCCAATCTGTGCCATCTTTGTCGGCGGGCTGGAAGCGATTGAAGCATATCGAAAAACAAAACAGTGATCCATATACCCCCGAATCAATGCAAACACAGGAACCGAATTTGCTTCAGCTCCTGTGTTTTGTTATATATCAAAAAGGACGGCAGCGTTTCAAGCTGTCGTCCTTCCGTCCGGTCATCAGCAACAGCCGACATTGCGGCGTTTATTTTATCGCGTATCGGCTTATTTTCCCCTAAATTCTCTTGCTGAACAATCCATGGTGATTGCAATACCAGAAAAACATGCCATGTCCCCGGCTGAAAAATCGCGCTTCCGCGCTCCCTTCGGGATAGAGTTTTACCAATTCAAAGCGTTGTGCCGTACAATATGCCACGAATGAAATATAATGGTCTTTGGTCATGGGATGCTCGACAGATATAAAATACTCATGCTCGATCGTCTCACAATTCATCTGGTGTCCATCGTCAGCAGATTCTGCTTCCAAGGGCGGCAGCGCAACTCCGCAACAAGAAACCATAGCAGATCCTGTGGAATGCAGCACATTTCCGCAGATCGGGCAAATATAAATACTTGATTTTAAAATATTGGCGGCGCGATTGGTATTGATGATCTGCTCTCCAGACAACAATTCAGGAAGTGAAACATGTAATACACCTGCCAAAGGTTCAATCAGCGAAATATCCGGAAATCCCTTTCCGGTTTCCCATTTGGAGATTGTTTTATCACTCACACATAACTTCTCTGCCAGTTGAGACTGTGTCATACGTTGCTTTTCCCGTAACATTTTAATTGTAGCGCCCGTGATATAGTGATTCATTTTATAGCAACTCCTTTCATCCAACAGAATAACAGTTTTAATGACTGTGAACAACCTACGGATCGTAGAGTAAGCAAACGGTTTTCCCTTTTATCGGATGGCAGAGTGATTTTTATATCTATGGGTGCATTTCTATCATACACGAACATATTGTATGGCAAAGAATCAGTAAAAAAGGATGCCAGCATTTCAAACTGTCATCCTTTTGAATGATCCACCGGCAAAGGCGAGCAGATCGCTCTTTCAAATTTCTGTATTATTTTTCGTACTCAAATTCCATCTCACCCATGATGACTGGATCGCCATCCTGAATGCCCATCTCTTCCAGCTTATCAAATACACCGGCAGCGCGCAAACGACGATCCAGATATTGACGCGATTCATAGTCGTCAAAGTTGACGGAACCCGTGACACGATCAATCCATGCGCCGGAGACAACATAATACGCTCCGTCGCGGGTAATCTCAATATCGTCCTCCGTAACGGGCTTGTCCATCGGTTCCGGAATAAATTCGGGCTCATACACCAGGACGGGCGGCAGGGTTTCCAGTGTATTCCAAGCCTGATTCATCAACTCACGCACACCCTGATTGGTGGCAGCGGACATCTCCGCATAAGCAAAGCCATGTTCCTCTGCCCATTTGCGGATGGCTTCCAATGGCTCACGGTTGTCACCCAACAAATCAATCTTGTTCGCAACAACAATCTGTGGACGATTTTCCAGATCAATGGAATATTGACCCAACTCACTGTTGATTTTTTCCAGATCATCAATCGGGTCACGCCCCTCACTGCCCGCAGCGTCAACGATATGCAGCAATAATCGGCAACGGTCAATATGGCGCAGGAATGCATGTCCCAAACCTGCACCTTCCGATGCGCCTTCAATAATGCCTGGAATGTCCGCCATAACAAATGATTCACCTTGTCCAATGGAGACAACGCCTAAATTGGGTACAAGAGTTGTAAAATGATAATTTGCAATTTTGGGACGCGCTGCCGATGCCATGGACAACAGGGTGGACTTACCGACATTCGGGAATCCAACCAGTCCGACATCTGCCAACAACTTCAACTCCAAACGGATTTCCAATTCCTGACCGGGCAGACCCGGCTTGGCAAAGCGCGGCGCCTGACGGGTTGGCGTGGCAAAATGAACATTGCCCCATCCACCTTTTCCGCCGCGTGCTGCGACAAAAGGTTCAGAATCAGACAAATCTTTGATAATCTGTCCACTTTTTGCATCGCGCAAAATGGTTCCACGCGGTACACGGATCACCAAATCTTTTCCATCTTTTCCGGAACAACGTTTGCTGCCGCCCGGCTCACCGGCAGGTGCAGTATATTTTTTCTTATAACGGAAATCCATCAGCGTTGACAGATTGTCATCGACTTGAAAAACAATCGATCCACCGCGTCCGCCGTCACCTCCGTCCGGACCGCCAGAAGCAATATACTTCTCCCGATGAAACGACACTTTTCCATCACCGCCTTTACCGGATCGGATCCAGATTTTTGCGGTATCAATAAACTGTGGCATATAATCTCCTTTCCACAGAGCATTTGAAAAAAAGCACCTCAGACAATATGCCCGAGGTGCCTTTCACATCAAAGAATATCTTACTGCTCGATTTCGTAAACAGAAACCTGCTTGCGGTCACGACCGCGGCGCTCAAAACGGACAACGCCGGTAACCTTTGCAAAAAGGGTGTCATCGGAACCAATGCCGACATTTACGCCCGGATGAATGTGTGTACCGCGCTGACGAACCAGAATGTTGCCTGCCGGTACAACCTGACCATCTGCACGCTTGACACCAAGTCTCTTGGACTCAGAATCACGGCCGTTCTTGGTAGAACCTACGCCCTTTTTATGAGCGAAAAACTGTAAGCTGATCTGAAGCATGACTTACACCTCCATTACTTCGATAAAATCCTGATATCGCGCCTTGAGGTTGACAAAATACAGCATCAAGGCGTCAAGTGCATTCTGCGCCTGTATCTCTTCCGCCTGTTCCAGCTTTTTGGGAAGCTCGATGCGGATCCGTGTCTGTTCACCATCGATTTCAGTCTTGATATCCAATCCCATCACGTCGGCAAGCAGACAGCTTGTCAGATCCAAATTCGCAGATATTGCCGCACAAACGATGTCTTCCCCTTCTTCCGCGTATCCCGCGTGTCCGGTTACTTCCACTGCATCAATGCGGCTGCCTGTTGTAAAAAAACGGGCGGTTGTCATCTTACGCGTTGATTGCGCCGATGGTTACCTTGGTGTAGGGCTGTCTGTGACCCTGCTTACGGCGGTAGCCCTTCTTCGGCTTCATCTTGTAAACGATGATCTTCTTCTTCTTGCCGGTCTTCTCAACTGTGCCGGCAACGGTAGCGCCCTCAACATACGGAGCTCCAACCTTCAGATCTGCGCCCTCGCCGACTGCCAGGACCTTGTCAAATGTTACGGAAGCGCCGTCTTCCACGCCGAGCTTCTCAACGTAAATTACGTCACCTTCGGATACCTTGTACTGCTTGCCACCGGTCTCTAAAATTGCGTACATGCGGTAGCACCTCTCTTTCTTTGATAGAGTCACGCTTTCACGGGCGATGCCTTGAGGCACACTTCTCCAACCCGGTCAATGCGGCTTTTCATATGATATCATAGCAGCTTTCCGCTGTCAATACCAACAGCGGTGTTTTTTTCAACCGTCAATGCCTGCGTGCAGCTTTGCCGCTTTCAATGTGTTTTTCATCAACATGGTGATGGTCATCGGTCCGACGCCACCTGGTACTGGTGTCAGATAGGCGGCTTTTTCGTTCACCTCATCAAAGCACACGTCACCACATAGCTTGCCATTTTTGCGATTCATACCCACATCAATAACAACTGCGCCTTCTTTGACCATATCAGCCGTAACAAAATCTGCCTTGCCGACAGCGGCAACGAGAATATCCGCCTGTGCACAGACTTGTTTTAAATTTTGTGTGCGGGAATGGCAGATGGTAACTGTGCCATGACGGTGCAGCAACAGCATGGCCATCGGCTTGCCGACAATATTTGACCGTCCAATGACCACGCAGTTCTTCCCCTTGGGATCGATATCATACTCATCCAGCAACTGCATCACGCCCGCCGGCGTACATGGCAGAAAGTCAAAATTGCCAACCATAATCTTGCCAACATTGACTGGATGGAATGCATCGACATCCTTGCTCGGATCAATTGCATCGATAACCGCCTGTTCACTGATGTGCTTTGGCACGGGAAGCTGACACAAAATGCCATCAATATGCGGATTGTGATTCAATTCATCAATCAAACCGAGCAGTTGCTCCTGTGTGGTTTCCTCCGGCAGCGCATATTTTTCAGAATAAAAACCACATTCTTCACAAGCGCGTTCTTTATTGCGCACATAGACCTGTGATGCCGGATCTTCGCCGACAATGATAACGGCAAGACCTGGACGCACGCCGCGTTTCTTCAATCTGTTTACTTCATCCAAAATGCTTCCGCGAACTTTCGCAGAAACTAATTTGCCATCCATTCGAATTGCACTCATGTTGTTTCCTCCGTATCTGTATCGTTGTCATTGATCTCCACCGTTATCTCACGCAAAAACGGCATTGCCCGATTGAGCAGGAAACCGCCAAAGCCAATGATGATGGAAATCAGCGCTACCACCTGTGAGACACGGATGCCTGTACCCCACAAGTACAAGCTGTCCGTGCGAAGACCTTCTATGAAGAACCGTCCGAGACCATACCACCCAAAATAGAGCAGCAAAATCTCTCCGCGGTATTTCCGCTTTTTTGAGTAAAAATACAGCAGTACAAAGCCTATGGCATTCCATGCGGATTCATAAAAAAATGTCGGATGATTGCCGAACTGCCCCGCTTCATCTATACTCTGACCAATGACCATGCGCCATGGAAGCGAGGTCTCACTGCCGAACGCTTCACAATTAAAGAAATTGCCCCAACGTCCGATCATCTGTCCGATGGGCACAGCACCCGCGACAAGATCAAGCATATCCATACAGTCAATTTTTTTGACATGACAGAATACAATTGCCGTAATCAGACCACCGATCAAACCGCCGTAAATAGCAAGACCGCCATGCCAAGTGGCAATGATCTCTATGGGGTTGTCTTTATATCTCTCCCATTCAAATGCGACGTAATACAACCGCGCGCAAACAATTGAAATGGGAAGTATGATCAGCATCATATCAATCAAATCATCCGATTTGATGCCAAATTGTTTGGACCGTCTGGATGCGTAGACGATGGCAAGTATAATGCCGAATACAATAACAATGCCATACCAATAAATCGGTTTGGACCCAATTGTAAATGCCACATTGGAAAAATGAAATTCAAGCCCCAATCCCGGGAACGATACCGTCTGATTCATGCGTCCTCCTTCTGCGGTACGATGACGACGAGCGACGTTCTGCCATCCATGGACCACTGCCCAATGCGCCGCACAACGTCTTCTTTTGTGATCGACTGGATTGCCTCTGCGAAGTCAAAACACGACGCACCGGAAAAGCATGCTTCTGCCTGCATACGGCATACTTCCGCCGGATCGTTCGTCCTGCGGATATATTTTCCATAGATTGCTTTTTTGATACGGGCAAACACGGCATCTTCCAGCCCACCATGTGCAATGCGGTGCATTTCTGCCTCAAGCGCCGTCCGAACTGCCTGCGCATCGCAACTCTCGCCGCTGAAAATCGCACACGCACCGTCCGGAAATGTGAAATAATCCGCATCAAATGTGCGGTCAATCCATCCTTCGCTGTACAGACGATCATACAGCGGTGAGGACTTGCCGCACACACAATCTGCCGCCAACTCACCGACAAGCTGTTGCACATACGGCTGTTCCGCAACAACATCCTTACAGCCCAACATAAATATCGGTCGGGACACCGCCATATGACGCTCCAAATATGGGATTGCCGCCTGCTCTGGCTCTGTCCCATACTCGCGCGATGCAATCCGTGCAGATTGTTTGGGCGTCATGCGCTCTGCCATCTCCACCACACGGTCAAACTCATACTGTCCGCATACAATCAGTGCAAGATTCGCAGGGGAATAAAATGCCCTGTGGCATACATGTAACACCCCGGGATCAATGGATGCAATGCTCTCTTTGCTTCCTGCCACGGAAATGCGTACCGGATGCACGGCATACAATCCTTTCAGCACACCCACATACGCCTGCCAGTTGGGCGTATCATCCAACATACCGATTTCCTGTCCAATGATGCCTTTTTCTTTGGCGACATTCTGTTCAGTAAAATATGGCGTCGTGACAAAGTGCAGCAAAATCTCCAGGCAGTCATAAAACCGGTCGGTACACGTAACATGATATGCCGTCATGGTATGGCTGGTAAAGGCGTTTGGCTGCGCTCCCAGTGCAGTGAATTTTTGAAGCGCGTTGCCGTCTTCTTCCTCAAACATCTTGTGCTCAAGAAAATGCGCAATACCCGGTGTGACATCATAGGTTGTTCCATCCAATGTAAACCGGCAGTCTACCGAGCCGAAATTGACAGCGAGCATAGCAAATGTTTTTGCGCCGCTTCTCCGCGGGATACAATAAATATGTAAACCGTTTTCCAGCACAGTTGTCTGGATACAATCATCTAAATTTGGATAAGAAATGGTAGTCATGCGCCCGCTCCTTTGAGAAAATATACGGTATCCGGCACAACGTTACGCGCTGCACGGGTGACATCATCCACTGTTACCATTTGAATGCGTGTAATCAGCTCGTCCAATGTCTCCGTCAATCCTGCTGCCGCCTGTGTCTGATAAAAATTCTCCAATGCCAACGGCGAATCCTTCATCGCTTGCAGCGATGCTGTCACAGACCGGCGTGCAGCTTCCACTTCATCAACCGTCACGCCATCCTGCATCTCTGCCAACTGATGCAAAATCTCCGCACGTGCTCTGGGTTCACTCGCTGTTTCAATGCCGGATGAAACAGCCATTACCCCCTTGAGCTTGTCTGTCTGCGACGCCGCATAATAACACAAGCTCATCTGTTCACGCACGGTTCGGAACAGACGTGATGATGTCGTGCCGCCAAAACAGGCGTTAACCAGTATCATCGCAGGATATTCATCGTCAAATGCAGTGATACCTGTGCGCAAACCGATCGCCAATTTGCCCTG
The DNA here is from genome assembly GCA_944384655.1 of uncultured Butyricicoccus sp. GTDB lineage: Bacteria > Bacillota > Clostridia > Oscillospirales > Butyricicoccaceae > Butyricicoccus_A. The sequence continues at coordinate 17,831 of CALWUF010000058.1, forward strand.
TGCAACCGGTTCTTCTTCCGTTACCAGGCGCAGTCCGGTATGTTGCGGTGCGCGCGGCGCGGCATACTGCGGAAAAACCGGTGCTTTCAGTTCCGGACGCGCCTGCATCACCTGACGCAGTTGCTGTGCGACGTCCTCCGCAGAAAGAGAACCGCAATAGAACAATTGGAGCGGCGCTGTTTGAATGACACTCCGATAATGTGCTTCGAGCGCCCCCGGCGATATCGTTCGGACAGCATCGACATCACCCAGCTCAACTGCACTATATGCCTCCTGTGCGCACATGTGCTGATACATCCGTCTCACTGCCCAGGAACGTTTGTCATTGGGCAGCGATGCAATGCGTGCACACAATTGCTCCGCCTCGCAGGAAACTGTCTGTTCCTCAAAGCTGCCCGGATCGAGCAGCAATGCGGACAATAGTTGTGCCGTTTCAGCAAACAGGCTGCCCTGCCCCGGCATGGCAAACCGTTCATCAATGACATCCGCAACAAAGCCGATGAGCTGCGCCTCTCCGCGCTTGCGCACAACCGGTTCCAGCCGCGCTCCATATAGGTTATCAAGCTGTGCCGCAACCACCTGCCGTCCCGGATAGGCACGGCTGCTGCTGCGCAGCACATATGGCAGCAATGCAGACTTACTTCTTCCCTCCGCGCCCAGCGGCAGTACAAACATTGCGCTCAGGCATGAGGTCTTGGACTGTTTTGTTGTCACGCAGGTCAGCCCTACCCCGTCTTTGAGTAATACTCTTGTTGTATTGTGCATATCTGTCTCCGTTGTATGACAATGGCGAAAAACCACCCTTTTGTTTGCGTAGTGCTATTATATCGCTGTTTCTACCGTTCGTCTACCCGCCGCGCACCGTTTTTTTCTTTTCCTGTCATTTTGATTGCATTTGCCGTCCGTGAGTGGTATCATTATAACTCAGTAAAAATTGGAAAGGAGTTTTGTTACGTGTCCGTAAAAAAACGGCGCTCTCCATTGATTACGGCACTGCTCTGGCTGTGCCTGATTGCCTATGTGCTGCTTTTGCTCAAGGTAATCCTGTTTAAATTTGATCACGATACCATCGTAAACATATTAAATGATACCGATGAACTGGCATATACCCGCGTCAATCTCGTTCCATTCCAAACCATCCGTTTTTACGCGTTCTCTGGTCGCGTTGCTACGGCTGTCGCTGTGCGCAACCTGGCGGGAAATATCATCGCATTTATGCCCATCGGCATCCTGATCCCCCTGCTGACGCGCAGCCTGAGCGTCGGTCGCACATTTCTTGTCGGTCTTGCCTTGAGCGCAGGCATTGAATTGACGCAATTGTTCACCGGTCTCGGTTCCTGCGACATCGACGATATCATTTTGAATGTATTCGGCGCCATGTCTATTACACTCATTCTCGCCGCTTTAGACCTGATGAGTTTTTTTCTCAAAAAAATCTCAAAAATTATACAAAAATCTCTTGACAAAAAACACAGACGGGTTTAAAATACCAAAAGTATTGTAAAGTTAAATACCTTTACAAAGGTCAAGTCCTTTACAGCACAGTGTTTCATCGGAGGTGCACCATGAAGAACAAACCGTTTGAAATGTGCATGCTCTATGATTTTTACGGTGAAATACTCACGGCGAAGCAAAAAGAGCTGTTTGATCTGTATTACAATGATGATCTTTCGCTGGCGGAGATCTCCGAACATGTGGGCATCACCCGCCAGGGCGTGCGCGACGGCATTTTGCGTGCAGAACGCACGCTGCGCGACACAGAGGAAAAACTTGGTCTGGTTGCAAAATACGGTCAGACACAATCCGATTTGGAACGTCTGGCTGATATCGTCTGGGAACTGCGCGGCATCAATAATGTGCGTTACCACGATCCCAAAATTGCGGAATTATGCAATCAGGCATTTCAGATCGCCAAACAGCTTTCGGAATAAGGAGAAATCATGGCATTTGAAGGTCTTTCCGAAAAAATCACTTCTGCCTTTAAGAAGCTGAAAAGCCGCGGTCGCCTGAGCGAGGCGGACGTCAAGAGTGCAATGCGCGAAATCAAACTGGCACTGCTTGAAGCGGATGTCAACTTTAAAGTCGTCAAAGACTTTACCAAAACTGTGACCGAACGCGCAACTGGTGCAGAGATCCTGGAGAGTCTCTCCCCTGCCCAGCAGGTCATCAAAATTGTCAATGAAGAGCTGACCAAACTCATGGGCGGCTCCAATTCAAAAATCAACATCTCCCCCAATCCCCCGACTGTCGTCATGATGGTCGGTCTGCAGGGCGCCGGTAAAACCACAAATGGCGCCAAACTCGCCGGGTTGTTCAAAAAACAGCAGCAGAAACGCCCATTGCTTGTGGCGTGCGACGTGTATCGTCCCGCTGCCATTGATCAGCTCAAAGTCGTCGGCGAAAAACTGGATATCCCAGTTTTTGAAATGGGACAGGGCGATCCGGTGGAAATTGCAAAAGCCGGTGTGGATTACGCAAAGAAAAATGCGTATGATATGGTCTTTCTGGACACTGCCGGGCGGCTTCACATTGACGAAGCGCTGATGGATGAATTGAAAAACATCAAAGCGGAAGTACAGCCTTCTGAAATCATGTTGGTTGTCGATGCGATGACCGGTCAGGATGCTGTCAACGTGGCAACTGCATTCAACGATGCGCTCGGCGTGGATGGCATTTTCATGGCAAAGATGGACGGCGACGCCCGCGGCGGTGCAGCTCTGTCTACCAAGGCTGTCACCGGTAAGCCGATCAAATTCATCGGAACAGGTGAAAAACTCGGTGACATCGAGCCGTTTCATCCCGACCGCATGGCATCCCGCATTCTGGGCATGGGCGATATGCTCACGCTGATTGAAAAGGCACAGGAAGCTTATGACGAGAAAAAAGCTGCGGAACTGGAAAAGAAACTGCGCGCCAACCGCCTGACTCTCACAGATTTTGCCGATCAGCTTTCACAGTTCAAAGATCCTGAAGCCATGCAAAATATGCTCTCCATGATCCCGGGCATGGATTCCAAAACACTTTCCGGTGCACAGGTCAATGAAAAAGCGGTCTCACATGTTGAGGCCATCATCAATTCTATGACGCCCAAAGAGAGGGAAAATCCCTCTATCATCAACTTCAGCCGCAAGAAGCGCATTGCTGCGGGCTGCGGGCTGAAAATTGAAGATGTCAACCGCCTGCTCAAACAGTTTGAGATGATGCAAAAAATGACCAAACAGCTCAACGGCATGGCAAAACGCGGCAAAAAACGCGGCGGTATGGGCTTCCCTGGCATCGGCAACTTAGGCAAACGCGGCGGCGGATTCCGCTTCCCGTTTTAATATTGCGTAAAGAAATTTACAATAATCAATTCACAGGAGGTGAAAACCATGGTAAAAATCAGACTTCGCAGACTGGGTGCTAAGAAGGCTCCTTTCTACCGTATTGTTGTCGCTGATTCCCGTTACCCGCGTGATGGTCGTTTCATTGAGGAAATCGGTACCTACAATCCGCTGACGAATCCGGTTGAAATCAAGATCGACGGCGAACGCGCACAGCAGTGGATTAAGAACGGCGCACAGCCGACCGATACCGTTCGTGCACTGCTCAAGAAATCCGGCGTACTGTAAACAAGTGAGGTTGTTTTAGATGAAAGAACTTTTGACCTACATCGCAAAGAACCTTGTTAACGACCCGGACGCTGTCAGTGTAACCGAAACCACGCAGGGTGAAGAAATCATTTTTGAACTTCGTGTCGCTCCTGATGATATGGGTAAAGTTATCGGCCGTCATGGTCGCATCGCAAAGGAAATTCGTACTTTGATGAAGGCGGCCGGAAATCGTCAAAATAAAAAGGTATCTGTCGAAATCGTCGACTGAGTCTTTTCGAGAGCCGCAATGCGGCTCTTTTTTTCTGCTATTGAAATTTGGGGCGTAACTTATGCCCTGCATTCCCCGTGGAGGATTTTATGAAAAAGCAATTTCTGGAAATCGGTAAGATTGTCAACACGCACGGTGTGCGCGGCGATGTCAAAGTGCAGCCATGGTGCGATTCTCCCGACTTTCTCGCCGAATTTGATACGTTATACCGCAAGGATCAGACACCGGTTACCATTCTCTCCGCAAAGGTGCATAAGGGCTGTGTGCTCATGCATCTGGAAGGCGTAGATACCATGGAACAGGCGCAGTTGCTGCGCGGTACAACGCTGTATATGAACCGCGATGACGTAGAACTGGAAGACGGTGCATTTTTTATTCAGGACGTCATCGGCTTGCCAGTCTACGATGTGCGTGTCGGTCGCGAAATCGGCGTAGTAAAAGAAATCAATGACGGTCCTGCGGGCGATTTGTATGTCATTCAGGACGGCAATACACAACATCTGATCCCAGGCGTGCCATTTGTGGAAACGGTCGATTTGGAAAACGGCAAGGTGACTGTCCGTACCATTGAAGGTCTGCTCAGCGATGAAAATTGATATTCTCACCTTGTTCCCGGAAATGATCGACTGCGCCATGCATACCAGTGTGATCGGGCGTGCGCAACAGGCGAACCTGATCGAAATTAACGCAGTGAATATCCGTGATTTTACACTGGACAAGCACAACCGCGTCGATGACACGCCCTATGGCGGCGGTAAGGGCATGGTTATGCAGGCTGATCCGTTGTACCGCTGCCATGCTCATGTGACCGGCGGCTCACATGTCCACACAATCCTGATGAGCGCACAAGGTATGCCGTTCTGCCAGAATAAAGCGCGTGAGCTGCTGGCACACGAACATATCATCCTTGTCTGTGGTCATTATGAGGGCATTGATCAGCGCTTCATTGACGAATGCGTCGATGAGGAAATTTCCATCGGTGATTTTGTACTGACGGGTGGCGAAATCCCTGCAATGGCGGTTGCAGATGCCGTCTGCCGCATGGTTCCCGGCGTACTCGCAGAAGAGGTCTGCTTCACCGAAGAAAGCCACTGGAGCGGTCTGCTCGAATATCCGCAGTATACCAAACCGGCTGTATGGCATGACCGTGCTGTACCGGATGTCTTGTTGTCCGGGCATCACGCCAATATTGACACCTGGCGGCGCAAAAAAAGTTTGGAACGAACAAAAATGAACCGTCCAGACCTGTTTGCTAAATTTGAACCACAGGACAAGCGCGACCGCAAGCTTCTGCTGGAACTGGAAATACAAACAACCAAATAATGCCAAACGCCTATCTGAACGCGGCTCAGATAGGCGTTTGGCATTTTCTCTGCAAATTTTGTGCGCAAATACACGTGGCTGGCGCACAGGATACCGTGTTGGTATACCAGATACACCGTTTCCGCCAGGTCGGACAGAGATACGGTTGTATGCCGTGTGCACGAGGTATCTCCGGCAATCTCTTCCCCCACTCCATATTACACTCCATCCGCATGCAGCACCTCCTCATGCGGCTCCTTTTTCATATTGTTTTGCATATCTTTAGTTTGCCGGAAACGCGGAGAATTTATACAAAAAATTTGGGAATACTGAAAAAGACATGCCGTTCACTTTACGTAGAATACGGCATGCCTTTTTCTATTGCGCACTCAAGCGCGATCCCCCAGTCGACTTTTAAAATCCCCTCAAAGCAGCTCATACAGCGCCATATGGAATACATGAAACTGAACGTGTATAACAAATAGAAACAGACCCGTCGACACAGCCTATTTCTTATATTAAATTATCACATTTCCGTTTGTTTGTCAATATCTAAAGATATTACATCATAATATCTTTAGAGTTTTGATACAGTCACAAATTTCGCATAAATTATAAGTAAAACATGTGGGAAGTGATTGTTATAGATAGTCAAAAACAAAAGATTTCAATCAAAACAGGGCAACGAATCCGCTATTTTCGGCAACTGCAAGGTATCAGCCAGGAAGCGCTTGCCTTAAAAAGCGGAATGAATCCAGCTTATCTCGGACATTTGGAACGAGGTCTGAAATGCCCAACCATCGATACCCTCTACCGCATCACCCATGCACTGGGAATTTCACTGTCAGAGTTCTTTTCCTCAGACAGCCAGGACAACACATCCAATGAGCAGGCGATCCGAATCCGGCTTGCCATTCAGCGCATTCCTGCCTATAAAATGGATCATGTAGTAAAAATCATCGAGGAACTTGCCGCATCTTATGCAGAATAAACACAAAACCGGCACAGTCGGAACAGACTGTGCCGGTTTCATTATAATCAAACTGCTTTTGTCATGCGTTGCTGCCGACAACCTGAACTTTAATCATGTTGGTCGTACCGGAAACGCCGATCGGGACGCCGGAAGTAATGACAGCAATATCGCCTTCTTTCATCAGTCCCTGATCCCTGGTGGTATCCAGGGCATGGTCGAACAGCTCAAATACATTGTGCATTTCTCCAACCAGAACCGGTGTGACACCCCATACGAGATTGAGCTGATGTGCGACAGTTTTTGACGGCGTACAGCCAATGATATCACAATCCGGGCGATACCGTGCGACCATACGAGCCGAGCGTCCGGACTTGGTTACCGTAACAATCGCACGTGCATTCAGGTCATGTGCCGTCGTACAAGTCGCATGGCAGATTGCATCCGTAATATCCGGATTTGCTTTTCTGTCGCGCACAAAGAAACGCTTGCGATAATCGATGTCCTGTTCTGTGCGCTCTGCAATACGCGCCATGATCGTCAGCGCTTCAACCGGATACAAGCCGGCAGCGGTTTCACCAGACAACATGATGGCGCCTGTACCGTCATAAATTGCATTTGCAACGTCCGTGACTTCCGCACGGGTTGGACGCGGGTTCTTCATCATAGAATCCAACATTTGCGTGGCGGTGATAACCTGCTTACCTGCCAGCGTAACCTTTTTGATCAACAGCTTCTGAATTACCGGAACATCTTCTGCCGGAATTTCAACGCCCATATCTCCGCGGGCTATCATAACGCCTTCCGCAAGCGCAATAATGCCGTCAATATTTTCAACACCCTGTTGGTTTTCAATCTTTGCAATGATATTGATGTCTTCGCCGCCATTTTCATCCAGCAGCATGCGAAGCTGCTGTACATCATCGGATGTGCGGACAAATGATGCTGCCACATAATCAATACCCTGTTCAATACCGAACTTGATATCTTCTTTATCCTTGTCACTCAGATATGGAATGGACAGATGTACATCTGGCACATTGATGCCCTTGTGGTTAGAAACCGCACCGTCGTTCAAGATCCGACACAGAATATCCTGTTCCTGTGTCTGCTCCACGCGCAGCTCAATCAGACCATCGTCAATCAAAATACTCGTGCCCGCCTGTACATCCTGATACAGATCCGGGTACGTGATCTGAATTTTTTCCGGCGTACCCAGACAGGCGCGTGGGGTCAGGCGGATTCTTTCGCCCTTTTTCAGGAAAATCTTTCCGTCCTTCATATCGCCGGTACGGATCTCTGGTCCCTTGGTATCCAGCAAAATCGCAATGGGAAGTCCCAATTCCTCACGGACAGCTTTCAAGCGATCCATGCGCTGTTTGTGCTCCTCATGCGATCCATGCGAAAAGTTAAAGCGCGCAACATTCATACCAGCCTGCGCCATTTTCCGCAATACGTCGATGTCGTCAGTAGACGGTCCCATCGTACATATAATTTTCGTTTTTCTCATAACCAATACCTCACAAAAAACCTATGAACATTTTGACCTCAAATGTCCGAATCCTGCACCAAATTTGATGCAGACTTGCCGAACAAACTCCCAATAAATTACAATTTTTTCGCAATCATTGGGATTGTCCCTATCCCCTAATATCCTAATCGGAGTATACCATATTGCACAAAATCAGTCAATTGATTTTATGCATGATTGACAAGATATTTACAATCTGATAACTAGCATGTTTCACCAACGATATTGTGTCCAATATTGTGCAATTTATGCCTGTTGTGGGCAGGAAAATACCCGGATGAAGCCAAAACTTCTCCGGGCATTGTTTATAGAAAATATGATGTTTATTCCACTGCACCTGGGATTTCCCCAACGCCGGACAGCACAAGACGCGGGCGATATGGAAATTTGTCGATATCCTCCGCAGATGTGACGCCGGACAGGACAAGTACCGTATCCAGACCAGATTCAATACCTGCAATCATATCCGTATCCATACGGTCGCCAACCATCGCAGCTTCTTCGGAATGTACGCCCAGCATGCGTAGACCCGTGCGCATCATCAAGGGGTTCGGTTTGCCGACAAAATATGCCTTTTTGCCAGTTGCGCGTTCAATCGGAGCAATCAATGCACCACAGCCGGGCACAATACCGCTTTCAGTCGGACCGGTAATGTCGGAATTTGTGCCAATCAATTTGGCGCCTTTATTGACCAAACGGATGGCGCGCACAATATTGTCATAGCTGAACGATTCCGGCTCACCGATGACAACATAATCCGGATCCACTTCATTGACTGTGATACCTGCGGCAAACAGGGCATTCTGTAAGCCGTGATCGCCGACCACATAGGCGCTGCATCCCGGCGCCTGATTGCTGAGAAAACTCGCCGTTGCCAATGCGCTCGTATAAAAATGCGATTCATCTACATCCAAACCCATACGCGCCAGCTTCTGCTGAAGTTCCTTGGGTGTATAGTGGCTGGAATTGGTCAGAAACAAGAAATGTTTGTTCTCCCGATGAAGCCAATCGACAAACTCACGCACGCCAGGCAAAATCTTATTGCCATGATAGATGACGCCGTCCATATCACAAATAAAACCGGATTTCTCTCTCAAACGATCCATACAGTCTTTCCTTCTTTCCATATTCAGAATAACCGTCAACTCAGACGATCTATATTCAAAGTATCAGAATGATAGGCACATGTCAACCACATATATAAAAATTCCCTCATATATACAGCATATTTGCATAAATATATGAGGGAATCCATCAGCCGATTTTATAACCAACACCACGAATGGTCTGAATTTTTGTGCCGTCATCATCAATTTTTCGGCGCAGCGTATTGATGTGAATATCCACTGTGCGCGTTTCCACATCATATCCTGTGTCCCACACATGTTCCATGATGCTCTCACGCGTGACAACGCGTCCCTGATTTTCCAACAGAAACCACAACAGTTTAAATTCTTTGCGTGTCAGATGGATTTCTTCACCTCGAAGCGTAACAATATGGCTGTCTCCAAAAATGGACACATCTTCATATGTATAATGCTCCTCTGTACCTTCTTCATGCGCTCCTGTGCGCCGTGCAACCGCACGGATACGTGAAAGCAATTCGAGAATACCGAACGGTTTTGCCACATAATCGTCGGCACCGAGATCCAATCCAGTCACCTTATCCATTTCTGACGCCTTTGCTGTCAGCATGATGATGGGAATGGATGCCGTTCGGTCGGATTCGCGCAAACGCTTTAAAATGGACAGTCCATTCTCACCGGGCAACATGATATCCAACAAGATCATATCAGGCAGTCGCGTGCGCATGGCCGCATTCAATTCTCGACCATTTTCAAAACCACTCGCTTCAAATCCATTGCCGCTGAGCGCATACAGCACCATGGTACGAATGCTTTCATCATCCTCGACCAGATAGATGTTCATTCCCTTCACCTCATTGCATGTTATCCCAACACGCGGGTTTGTTTATGCGTGCCGGTGATAGAAAATTCAACCCACTCGGCAATATTCACTGCATGGTCGCCAATGCGTTCAAAATACTTGGCAATCATCATAATATCTATCGCCTGCTCTGCATCTTCCATGGATTCATGAATGCGCTCTACCAACACGGTGCGCGTCTCATCAAACAGGTTGTCAACAACGTCGTCATACTCAATCACAGCATGCGCTGCCGCAAGGTCGCGCGTAACAAATGCATCGATGGAATCGCGTACCATTTTGATGGTCGCCTCCGCCATATAGGACAACTGTTCGGGCGCAACATACTTCGGCTTTTCACACAGGAACAGTGTGACCTCCGCAATATCCTCTGCAAGATCGCCAATGCGTTCCATATCAGTAATCATTTTGAGCGCAGTCGAAATTTCGCGCAGATCGCGCGCTACGGGCTGCTGCTGAAGCAACAACTTGAGGCACGTGCTCTCAATCTCGCGCTCCATCTGATCGACCTCTTTGTCGCCCGCCATGGTCATTTTTGCCAAATCCGCATCATATTTTTTCAGCGCCTCAACAGCACGGCTGATCGCAGTTTCCACGAGGGCTGCCATCGAAATCAGATCCTCGTGCATTTTGGTCAGTTCTTTGTCAAAACGGTTTCTCATTGTCAGCCCTCCATTAGCCGAAACGTCCGGTAATATAATTTTCTGTTCTCTGATCCTTCGGCATGGAAAACAATTCTTCTGTGTTTTCAAATTCAACGACTTCACCCAGCAGGAAGAATGCGGTCTTATCCGATACACGTGTTGCCTGCTGCATGTTATGCGTTACCATTACGATCGTATAATCTTTCTTCAGTTCCTGTACCAGATCCTCTACTTTCATCGTGGAAATCGGATCCAATGCGCTGGTCGGCTCATCCATCAACAACACTTCCGGCTGAATGGCAAGCGCGCGCGCAATACACAATCTCTGCTGCTGTCCGCCGGACATACCCAATGCGCTCTTGTGCAGACGATCCTTCACTTCATCCCAGATCGCTGCGTCGCGCAAACTCTTTTCAACGATGGTATCCAACTTTGCCTTGTTCCGGATGCCATGCGTGCGCGGACCAAATGCAATGTTATCATAAATGCTCATCGGGAACGGATTCGGCTTCTGGAATACCATGCCGACACGGCGGCGCAGGATATTGACGTCCATACGGTCAAAGATATCTTCGCCGTCCAACAAAACGGTACCATCGATGCGGCAGCCTTCAACCAGATCATTCATACGGTTGAGCGTCTTGAGCAACGTAGATTCACCGCAGCCGGAAGGTCCGATACATGCCGTGATCTCCTTTTCCGGTAGTTCCAAATTGATGTTCTTCAGCGCATGAAAATCGCCGTAATGCAGGTCAAGATTTTGAATGGAATATTTTACAGCCATAACAGACTCCTCTTACTTCTTTGTCAGCTTCCGCGCAATCAAAGCGGAAACAGTATTCATAACCAGTACAATGAGCAGCAGGACAACTGCGGTTGCATATGCCTGATCGGTGTGCAGACCCTCGCTGGACAGGCAATACATATGAACCGCCAGCGTACGACCGGAATCCAACAGGCTGGTCGGGATCTCCGTCGCCGTACCTGCTGTATACATGAGTGCAGCTGTTTCACCGACGACACGTCCAACTGCCAGAATGATACCTGCCAGGATACCCGGCATAGCGGATGGTACAACGATGCGGAAAACTGTGCGCAGTTTGCCTGCACCCAAACCAAAACTTGCCTCGCGGTACATATCCGGTACAGCGAGCAATGCCTCTTCCGTGCTTCGCATGATGAGCGGAAGAATCATAATAGACAAGGTCAGCGCACCTGACAGCAGTGACATCTCCCAGCCAATCTGCATAACGAAGAACAGCATGCCGAACAGACCGTAGACAATGGACGGAATGCCAGACAGTGTTTCCGTTGTCAAACGCATCAGTCCAACCAATTTATTGCCTTTTTTTGCATATTCAACCAGATAAACCGCAGTAAATACACTGATCGGGATGGCAACCAGCAACGAAAGCAATGTCATTTGCACCGTTGTGATAATGGAAGGCAGCATCGAACAGTTTTCCGATGTATATTCCAGTGAAAACAGATCAGGGGTCAGGTATGGAATACCCCGAATCAGAATGTAACCGATCAAAAACAACAGTACCGCGAATGTAAACAATGCCGCACCATACACAAGGACGCGCAGAAGCAGAGACTGAATCCCCTGTGTGGATTTTGGCTCAGAATCACGGCTGCCTGTACGCATGGTTTCACGCGCCAGAGATACTGCGCCGCCAGCAGAGTTCATCATACCTTTTCACCTCTCTTTTTAATCACTGCAAACGCAAAGTTAATGATCAGGATGAAGATAAACAGGATGACGCCTGTTGCAATGAGCGCCTCACGGTGCAGTCCTGTCGCATAGCCCATCTCCAATACGATGTTCGCAGTCATGGTGCGGATGCCGCGGAGGATGCTGCTTGGCATGGCCGCCTGGTTACCGGCAACCATAATAACCGCCATAGTCTCGCCAATGGCACGACCAATGCCGAGTACAACGGCAGCAAGCAAACCGGATTTTGCCGCCGGAAGAACAGCGAAGAAAACGGAACGCTCATGCGTCGCGCCGAGTGCCAATGCACCTTCATAATAGCTGTTCGGGACAGCCCGGATGGAGGATTCACTCAAATTGATGACTGTCGGCAAAATCATAATGCCGAGCAGGACAGATGCTGTCAGCATACTCACGCCAGTACATCCCGGGATATTGCGTGCGAGCGGAACCAAAACAACCAGTCCGAAAAATCCGTAAATGATAGATGGGATGCCTGCCATCAACTGAACCAGCGGTTCCAAAACGCTGTGCAGCTTCTTCGGGCAAAAGCGTGCGAGATATACCGCCGTCAATATACCGATCGGTACGCCGATGATAACGGCACCCAATGTGACGCACAAGCTGCCCACAATCATCGGGAAAATACCGTAAGACGCAGGCTGGTTTTTCGGCGCCCACTTCGTTCCAAACAGGAAATCAAAAAATCCGATTTCCTTCATCGCCGGAATGCCATTGGCAAACAGGAACACACAGATCAATACGACCGCGACAATGGACATGCATGCGCACAGGGCAAACAACCATGACATGCCGCGTTCCATAATTTTTTGTCGTTTCATAAAAATCTAACCTCAAAAATATGTTCAGACATAACAGTTCCCCTCGACGGACAGTGCGTCCGCCGAAGGGAGCTGCGCCTCATTCAGCCAATTTCGCTCCAGTCGGTGGTTTCGCCAGTAAAGATGCTGCATACCTGCTCGGTGGACAGTTCCTCAATCGGGTTTTCCGGATTGACGATGACTGCAATGCCGTCCAGTGCAATCTGAACCGGAGTCAAGGTTGCCAGCTCTTCCTCACTCAACTCACGGGACGCCATACCGATGTCACATACACCCTCAATGGCGTAGTTCATGCCAGTGGTAGAGTCGGATTCCTGAATGGTGATATCAACATTCGCATTGATTGCTTCATATGCTTCCTTCAGCTTCTCCATAACCGGAGTAACAGAAGAAGAACCAGCAACTGTAATCTCACCAGTAGAACCATCGGAAGTGAACGCTTCTGCATCCTCATTCACCTGGATGTAACCTGCCTCATTGACAACCGCCTGACCCTCTGCCGACAGGATGAAGTTCATAAAATCCTTTGTTGCGCCGGTCGGTTCGCCATTGGTTGCGATATTAAACGGACGGGATACTTTGTAGGTTCCGTTCAAAACATTTTCAGCGCTTGCCTCTGCACCGTCAATGGCGAGAACCTTGATGGAATCATTGACAGAACCCAGAGATGCATAACCAATTGCATTTTTGTCACCGGCTACATTCTGCATCATGACCTGCGTCTGATTTGCGATAATCGCACTTGCAGTGGTGTTGTCAATCTTTTCATCACCATTCTCGGTCTGAATACCGAACAGTTCAACAAATGCACCACGTGTACCGGAGCCGTCCTCACGGGATACGACATTGATTGTACCGCTCATGGAGGATGCAGTGGAGCCAGAACCCTGCGTCGTCTGTGTATCGTCATTGCTGCTACCGCCACAACCTGCGAGTGCACCCATCAGTACGATACCTGTCAACGTCATTGCGCCGAACTTTTTCATTGCCTTTGTAAATTTCATGCTAAATTCCTTTCATGTGTTGGTTGTTCTCAATGTTTGCTATCAACAGTGTCTATTCTAAACGCGCCGTGTAAAGTCATCTACCGGCTTTTGGTAAAATGTTTGTAAATGCAAAAAATCATCCATTTTTTGCAAAATGAATGATTTATATCAAGAAAATGTAAGAACTTTGTAAAATAATCGAGTGTCATCACTTTTCACTGTGCGGATGCTCGTCACCGAAAATCATGTCGTCGATGTCTGGACGTTTCGGATCCGCATGATAATAATCCCAAATCTGAATCAATGCACTCACCTCCCTGTCTTGCCTATTCTATGCCTCTTTCTCTTTCAGTTTCCTGTTAAAATCTACAATACTGTCCGGGTAAAGTCAACCGGATTTTTCAAACTTTACCGTAGATATACAAAGAAATTTCGCTTCCTTTGCATATTTCCTCTACTTGTCTGGTAAATTTTACACAACATAGCCGTCGTTTTGCACGTTGCAAAGAAACGCCTTGTACGGTAGGATAGTATTACATACAATAACAATTGGAAAGGACGATTTCTATGTTTTTTTCACTCCCATTGCTGTCCATCTCCTGCCTGCTGCCGCTGATGATGCTGGTCGTTGGATTGCGCTGGAAAACTGCGATTCCCGCCCGTAACGCAAAGTTCAGCTATCGCACCACACTCGCTTGTAAGTCGGAGGAAACATGGGCATTTGCACACCGCTGCTTTGCCGCACGCTGCCGCAGACAAGGCGGAATTCTTCTCATCGCCTCGCTTGTCCTGTTGTTCGCATCATTTGTTGTTGCCCCTACCTGGTCAAGCGTCATGACAATGGCGTTGGTTTGCCTACAGGCGTTGTCTGTCCTGTTGCTGATTCTTCCAGTCGAAAATGCCATCTATCATCATTTCGGCGGCAGTTCGTCTGATGGAACACATACTGCTTGCTGAAATCCTTTTCCCCTTCGAGCCATGCTCCGAAGGGGATTTTTTTCTGATACCAGACTGAAAGAAAACTGTCAACAGATTGTTATTGTTATTGTTGCCAATGTATTATATAATATGATTAGTAAATAACAGCATATTTCACAATTTTATGGCATAAAAAGGAGGCGTTTACAAATGAAGATGAGAATCGTATCCATTCTTCTCGCCAGTGTCCTGCTTTTCAGTGGAATCGGTGAGCTTACAATTTCCGCACAAGCGGTCGAAGATGAGCCTGTCGTTCAGGAACAGACCTCAACCGATATACAGAGTATTTCCATCCGTCCCAGCCACCTGTGGATGCAAGCGGGTGAGCAGACCCAACTCACCATCTCTATCCTGTCGGAAGGCTCTGAACAATCTGTTTCATGGTCGAGCAGCGATCCGACTGTCTGTTCTATCAGCAATGACGGTACAGTGACTGCATGCAGCAATGGTACAGCTACACTTACCGCTCAGATGGGCAGCGCTTCGGCGACTTGTACGGCGCAAGTTGGTCTCTGTGCACCCAAACTGTTCGACATTGTCATTGACAGCAAACAACATGCATCTCTGTCATGGGAACCTGTGCCAGACTGCGACGGATACCGCATCTGGCGTCGCGCATCTGAAACAGAGAAATGGCAGATTATGGAAACTTTGACGGGCACAAATTGGACAGATACCACAATGTCCGCTGTCAACGGCTGGCAATACGCGGTGCGTTCTTATAAACTGCGCAACAGCCAGACCGATGATCCCGAAACCATCTGGAGCGAATCTTCCTGCACGGAAGTTCCTGTCACGGAACAACAACCTCAACTGGACGTTTCTACACAACTCCATGCACCGGTATTGATTTCAGCAGAAGCACTGTCGTCCGGCGGCATCCGCGTCAATTGGAATGCAGTTTCCGGTGCGAATGGTTACCGTGTCTACCGCAAAAACGGCAGCGAATGGGATCTGTTGCGTGTCGTCAAAAATCCATCTACAACCAGTTACATTGATGCTTCCGCAGAACCCGCTACCACATATACGTATACCGTTCGCGCATTCAGCCGTGGCGGCAAAAAGATTTTACTCAGCGATTATGACACCACTGGCGTTTCTGCGACGGCTGTCACCCTCTCTATACCAAAACTCAATCGGGTCACGTCGAGCGCCTATGACCGTGTGACGGTCCACTGGTTTGAAACCCGCAACGCGGACGGATATACTGTATACCGCCGCACCAATTCGACAGACAAGTGGACCACCTTGGCAACTGTTGTCAACGGTTCTACCGACAGCTATACTGACACCACTGTCACCTGTGGTCAAACGTATTATTATACGGTGTCTGCCTATCACACCGTTGATGGGAAAAAGATTTCCACCAGCTATGACAACACGGGCATCAGTGGAAAATCACTGCCCAGCGCACCGACTCTGAAAAGCGCAGCATCTGCCAGTGCAACCAGCATCACCCTGTCCTGGGATACAGTCCCCGGTGCAAATGGCTACCGCATGTATCGCAGAACAAGTACCTCTGATACATGGACTTGTATCGGCGATCTCACCGGCTCGAATAGAACCAGCTATACAAATACCGGATTGAAAACCGGTCAACTCTATTATTATACGGTTGCCGCACTCTGCATACTCCCTGACGGCACGATTGTCAAAGGTCCCTACAATACCACAGGCATCAGCGGAAGACCACTCCCCGACGCACCAACTCTGAAAAGTGCAGTGTCTGCCAGTGCAACCAGCATCACTCTCTCCTGGGGTACTGTCAGCGGCGCAAACGGCTACCGCATGTATCGCAGAACAAACACCTCTGATGCATGGACCTGCATTGGCGATCTCACCGGTTCAAACAGAACCAGTTATACAAATACCGGCTTAAAAACCGGTCAACGCTATTATTATACCGTTGCCGCACTCTGCATACTGTCTGACGGTACGATTGTCAAAGGTCCTTACAATACCACAGGCATCAGCGCGGTTCCAACGGCAGCGCCATACAGCAATGTTTATGCAACGTATAGCACCAAGTACAATTCTTCTCAGGTAAACCGCACAACCAACCTCAATATTGCATGTAAAACAATCAATGGTACCGTCCTCAAACCGGGTGAGACATTCTCATTTAACGGTAAACTCGGCGTCCGTACTCCGGAGAAGGGATATAAACCGGCTACCATCTTTACCGGCAGTACCGGCACGGCACAGGAAGTCGGCGGCGGTATCTGTCAGGTCGCATCTACGATGTTCAACACCGCATTGCTTGCAAACAACACGATTGTGGAGCGTCACCAACATTCGCAGAAGGTTTCTTACTGCCCGGTTGGACGCGATGCAGGTATTTACTATGGTTCTAAAAACTTCCGGTTCAAGAACAATACGAAGTATAACATCAAAATCAAGTCGTGGATTTCCGGCGGTACACTGACCGTCCAATTCCTTACGACAGAACAAGTGAAACCACCTGCCGTCAAGCTCACAGTTTCCAAATCCGGAAATACGTACACGTTGAAGCGCATCGTAAACGGCACAGTCAATTATACCACAAAGAGCACATACTAATTTGCTGACACAAAAAAGATGGCAGGCACGTTCGTGTCTGCCATCTTTTTATCCCCAGTGTATATTTACACTTCAAATACAATAATACCGCGTTGTTCCAATTCCCAAATATCATCCGAATTCTTTTTTATCCGTGCCGGGCGGAAATTTACCATCTCAACCGGAACAGACAGTGCAATTTCTCTTTCGCCTGTACCGACATGACAGAAATTAAACGCCATCGCCAACTCCGTGCACTCCGTCATACTGATCGGTACACCTTGACCTGGTGCACGTGGATGGAATCGAACCGGATTGAGCCAGATCAAATTCTCACCGGACAATACAAATAAATCGCGGGAAATATCGTTGCCCTTTTCAAACGTACAATAGCCCCGCTCCAAACTGCCAAACTGATATGGCACAAATTGTTCCGGATTTGCACGCCAGGATGCATCCATATACAAAGAAAATGGTTCTTTCAACATTTCCGGCGTGCGGACAGTGGCTTGTTGCCGTGGTTTTTCCGACGATTGTACCGGTCTTCTGGTGTGCGAAACCGGCTTTTCCGATGGTCGCACCGATCTTCTGCCCTGTGACACAGGCTGCTCCCTCACAGGCTGTGTGGCTGAACGGTGCACACCATATTTTTGCATATTTCTCTGCGGAGACCTGGTCTGCGCCACAGTCTGTACAGGCACATGTGCCCTATGTGGACGAATGGCACGCAACGCAATGTTAGACGTGCGCAACGCTGCCAATGCAACCAAATTGCTGGACAAAGCGAGCAAAAACGTCAAAATCAGCCAAATAGACGAACCTGATTTTTCCTCTGTGGCAGCTGTTTGTTCTTGATCTGCTGCGTTGTCTTCGCCACCGTCTTCCGAACTGTCTTCCGAACTACCTTCCGTATCATCCTGCAAGTCCTGTTCCACGGCATCAACCTTCTGCAACGAAGAGGAAAATACATTTGACTCATCGCTCCAGCCGGCTGCAACATCGGTAAACCCATTAAAATCACCGCTGTATGTATAACAGTCCACACCGTCCAGAAATGCCAATCCATCCTGAAAGACACAAAGCGTATACGTTTTGTCTCGTTCCAGTTGATAATCCGCCTTGAACCGCCTATATTCGGAGCCGTCATACTTCATAACCGCAAGCGCACCTTCATCCATGTATACATAGGTATTTTCGTCGTCCGGCATGACAACCCGAGCCAATGCGCCGCTGCTCCCCGCTTCCGGATCCTCCACCTTTAATTCACAGATCACGGCGCCATCCTGTGAAGCTGCCTCCGTATAGGCTTGATATTCCGCTTGATATGCGATCTCTGAACCGTCCACCTGAACAGAGGCCATCTGCTGTGCATCTGCGAATACACGCAGAAGAAGCAGACCTATGCTGCATAGCAGCAGAACTCGCAATGCGCGTCCATTTGCCGCCCTTTTCCATTTCAAAACAAACAATCTCCCTCTGTATGTCGAATCCTGTAAAAGTATGCAAATTCATGATGCTTTTATTATAATCGTTCATGGACAGAATAACAAGTTTTTATGTTCGTTTTTTATTGTTTTTGTAAGTTTGCCATCAAACGGTGTTGAATATATAGCAAAAACCCATTATAATTTATTGGTATAATATAAAATATACAATTGAAAATCACCATCTCCAAACGAGGAAACGGTGAAATTTCCGTAATCGTTCTCCGTTCTGGCTGGTTTATATATCGTCCTTTTGGCATACGCAACAGGATCAGATAAAAAAAATCACCGTCTCCGACCAGGGAAACGGCGAAAAGCTCGTAATAATTTTTGCTCCATTTTTAATTATTACGAAATTGTTGGAGGTGCCACCCAGAATCGAACTGGGGATCAAGGAGTTGCAGTCCACTGCCTTACCGCTTGGCTATGGCACCATATGGAGCGGATGACGAGGCTCGAACTCGCTACCTCCACCTTGGCAAGGTGGCGCTCTACCAGATGAGCTACATCCGCAAATATGTGGTGCCTCCGGGCGGAATCGAACCACCGACACGGGGATTTTCAGTCCCCTGCTCTACCAACTGAGCTACAGAGGCATACGCTTTTACGTCAAGCAACGTTTGATATTATATCAAACAACCGACTGTTTGTCAAGCATTTTTTATTTTTTATCTCGATTCATCGTCCGAAGGCGATGAATCGAAACAAAAAATTGCTGGCGACCCAGAACGGGCTCGAACCGTCGACCTCTAGCGTGACAGGCTAGCGTTCTAACCAACTGAACTACTGGGCCAAATGGTGGAAGTTACAGGGCTCGAACCTGTGACCCTCTGCTTGTAAGGCAGATGCTCTCCCAGCTGAGCTAAACTTCCGTGCCGTCCAGCGACTATTATAGTATACTCGACTGACGGCTTTTTGTCAACAGTTTTTTTACCTTTTTTGAAAATATTTTATTGGATGTGAAACATGCGCAAAAATGGCAGAAATCAGCCGTTTTGCTGTTCTCTTGCGGTCGCTGCGGTGAGTAAAACATCAATGTCTTCACGCGAGAGGTTATAAACCTTATCGCAAAACTGACAGGTAACTTCAATGCCATCTTCTTCGTCGCGCAGTCGCATCAGTTCATCCTTTCCCAGGCTGATGAGTGCACGTGTGACCTTTGCATGAGAACATCCACAACGATACGAAATCGGTACACGTTCCAAGACCTCAATCTCGAAACCATCCAACACCGCCCGTGCCATGTCCTCCAAACTCATCCCCTTCTCAAACATCGTTGTAACTGCGCCTGCTGCTGCGATGTTGGTTTCCATCCGTGTGATGTCCTCGTCCGTTGCCCCGGGCATCAACTGCACAATATAACCGCCGGCCTGCCTGACACTCTGATCTGTATCCACAAGCACACCAAGCGCCACAGCGGATGGAACCTGTTCACTCTCCGCAAAATATTTGGTAATATCCTCACCGATCTCGCCGTTATGCAGTGCAGTCGTTCCAGTAAACGGTTCGCCCACACCAATGTCCTTTATGACCATCAGATACCCTCGTCCGACACCGCTGCCGACATCCAGATGACCATTTGGTTTGAGCGCCAACTCCGCCGCCGGATTCTGCAAATATCCGCGCACACAGCCGTCACAGTCGCCTACAGCAGTGATTGTACCGAGTGGACCATTGCCTTTGATCTGCAATGTGACAGAACCGTTGTCGTCCTTCAATTCACGTCCCATCATGGACGCCGCAGACAGCGTGCGTCCAAGTGCCGCAGTTGCCAGCGGCAAAGTACGGTGAATTTGACGCGCACGCTCAACCAGTTCGGTTGTACGTACTGCTGTAAACTTGATCTCCGCATTGCGGCAGATCACACGAATCAATGTATCATTCATGTTTCATCCTCATTTCCATGGTTTTCGCGCAATAAAAAAGATACGCTCCTCGTCTGCACATGGCGCATCATCCGACAGCTCACCGCGCAGCTCCACTTCGACAAAGCCTATCTGCTCCAGCATCCTGCACAGCATATCCGGCTCATAAATACGCTCCACATGGTGCTCCTGATAGCGATTCCATGTATCATCTTCATTCCATTCAAAAATATCAAAATCATAATGGCATAAATCGCCGCCTTCAATGACAGCCTGCCACACACAAAATACATCCTCATCTTCGCGCACGAAACTCTGTCCGTCGATGCGTTCGAGCTTTTTCCGCGTATTGATATCAAAAATAAACACGCCACCCGGCTCTAAAAACACATGCACACGTCGGAATGCCTCACACAATGCCGCCGGATCGGTCACATAATTGACAGAATCCAGACAACAGACACAGGCATCTATGCTGCCATACAAATCAAGCTGCTGCATCGGCTGATGCAACAACAGGACAGGGGATTTGAGATCCAATGCACAGCAATTTTCCTGCGCCATCATGAGCATTTCCTCCGACTGATCCGCACCAATCATATCATATCCACGTTGTGCGAGAATACGCGTCAGCGAACCCGTGCCACAGGCGAGATCAAGAATAATATTGGGTTTGACCTGTTTTTGCTCAAAAATCCGCTCAAAAAAATCCGCCCACCGTTCGTATGGCACGTCGTCGGTAAAGCGGTCATAGTATTCTGAGAGCAATGCGTACTCTGAATAATCATTCATGCTTGCCGTTCTCCTTCATGCGGTCAAGGGCTGTGCGGTATCCATCCGAGCCATACGTCAGGCATTTGTTGACACGGCTGATCGTCGCAGTTGATGCGCCGGTTTCCCGCGCAATATCGCTATAAATACGCCCTTCATCCAGCATTTGTGCAACCTGAAAACGCTGCTCCATGGCGCGCAGCTCACTGATGGTGCATAGATCTTCAAAAAAATTGCTGCACTCATCGATGTCCTTCAAATTCAGAATGGCCCGAAACAGATCATCCATAGATTTTCCTCTGAGCTTGCTGTTCATCAATTGTATGCCTCTGCCGGGATATATTCCCGTCCCTTCGTTAAGATCAATCTTATTGTAACACGTTAGTTTGTGAAAGTAAACCCGCAACTGATGGAAAGATATGGACAGGCATACCATTTACAAAAAACAGCATGCCTGTCCAGGGATTGAATGAATCATTCGGGTTTACATCTTCGCCAATGTCTGATTCAGGCACTGGTTAATCATTTTCGGGTTACCCTTGCCCTTAGACGCCTTCATGCATTGACCAACCAGGAACCCTACGACATTCTTTTTGCCATTTTTGTAGTCTTCGACAGACTTGGGGTTTGCTGCCAGAACTTCATCGACCAATTTCTGAATGGCGCCCTCATCGGAAACCTGCTTGAGACCAAGTTTTTCTACAATGGCATCAACAGAATCATCGGTTTCAAATAATTGAATCAGCACCTTTTTTCCTGCATTGCCAGAGATGACATTTTTCTCAATCAGTTCGATCATATCAACCAACTTGGCAGCCGTCAGTTTGGTATCCTTCAGCTCCATGCCCTTGTCATTCAAGTATTTAGAAATATCGGACAAGATCCAGTTTGCAATTGCCCTGGAATCCACACGGTTCATGCTGATGCCCTCATCAAGCAGGCATGCCTTATCAAATGCATCAGAAATAATGCGTGCTTCTTTCGGCTGAAGACCAATTTCCTGAATATACCGCTTATACCGGGACTGTGGCAGCTCCGGAATTTCTGATTTGATCTGTTCCATCCACGCATCATCGATTTCAACTGCGACCAAATCCGGATCCGGAAAATAACGATAATCCTGTGCATCTTCTTTGGAACGCATGACAAGATTTTTCACCTTGGAGTCATCCCAACGGCGGGTTTCCTGAATGATCTTTCCCCCGTCCTCAAGAACTTCAATCTGACGGTTCACTTCATAGTCAATCGCACGGACAGCCGCAGAGAATGAATTGATATTCTTCATCTCAACACGGGTTCCGAACTCTTGCGAACCTTCCGGACGGACGGATACATTGACGTCACAGCGGATGGAACCTTCTTCCATGCGGCAGTCGCAGATCTGGAGATAGGACAACGTCGTTTTGATGGTTTCCAAAAATTCCTTTGCCTCGGCAGAGGAATGAATATCCGGTTTGGTTACCATTTCAATCAGCGGCACACCGCAGCGGTTGAAATCGACAACGGTACCTTCGCCTTCATCATGCAACAGCTTACCTGCGTCTTCTTCAAAATGGATGCGTTCAAAACGGACGCGCTTCGGCTCACCGTCAACCTCAAAATCCACATAACCATCTTCGCAGATCGGAACATCGAACTGAGAAATCTGGTATGCCTTGGGCAAGTCCGGATAAAAATAATTCTTTCGGTCGGACTTGCACAACTGATTGATGCGGCAATGGGTTGCAACACCCATTTTCGCTGCATAGTGTACAACCTGCTTGTTGAGCACCGGCAGCGCGCCCGGCTGACCGGTGCAGACCGGGCATACATGTGTATTGATTTCTGCGCCAAATGCCGTGCTGCATCCGCAGAAAATCTTTGTTTTGGTAGAAAGCTCGGCATGGACTTCCAGACCGATGACTGGCTCATATCTCATGATTGTTGTTCCTCCCTTACAGCGCCACGATGTTGGACAGACCCGACGCCTGTTCAAATGCCACACCTGCATTGATCAGTTTCTGCTCACCAAAGCGCGGACCAATCAACTGCATGCCGATCGGCAGCTTCGCGGAATCATAACCGCACGGCTGAACCAGTGCCGGCAAACCTGCGATATTGACGGAAACTGTACAGATATCACCCATATACATCTGAAGCGGATCACTGGTTTTCTCACCGATTTTATACGCAGTCGTCGGTGCAACCGGTGTCAAAATAACATCAATCTGTTCAAACGCCCTGGCATAGTCCGCACGGATGGCACGCTGTGCCGCACGTGCCTTTTTATAGTATGCATCGTAGTAACCAGAAGACAGAACGTATGTGCCGAGCATGATGCGGCGCTGTACCTCCGGACCAAAGCCTTCGCTTCTGGACTTGACGTACAAATCAACCAAACCATCGAAATCCCTGGCGCGATAGCCGTACTTCACGCCGTCAAAACGCGCCAGATTGGAAGAAGCCTCGGCAGAGGACAGAATATAATAGATCGGAAGTGCATATTTCGACAGCGGCAGGGAAATTTCTACAACCTCTGCGCCCAACTGCTTATATGTTTCCGCAGCAGCCAGAACTGCTTTGCTGACCTCCTGGGAAATGCCTTCACCGAAATATTCCTTTGGCAGACCAATTTTCATGCCGCGAATATCTGGATTGATTGCTGCGGTCAGATTCTCATATTCACGCGGTACACTGGTGGAATCCATCTTGTCATGACCCATCAGCACATCCGCCAGCATGGCAGCATCCTGCACACAGCGACCAAATGGACCGATCTGATCGAGAGATGAAGCGAATGCAATCAGACCATACCGGGAGACTGTGCCGTAGGTCGGCTTCATGCCGACAACACCGCAAAACGATGCCGGTTGACGAATGGAACCGCCGGTATCGGAACCGACTGCAATGGAAACCTCACCGGCTGCAACGGAAGCGGCTGCACCGCCGGATGAACCACCGGTGACATGATCCAGGTTGTGTGGATTGCGGGTCTTCTGCAATGCAGAATTCTCACAGGAAGAACCCATGGCAAATTCATCCAGATTGGTCTTGCCGGTCATGATAAGACCAGCCGCATGCAGCTTGTCCGTGACGGTCGCATTGTACGGCGGCAGGAAATTTTCCAGCATTTTCGATGCACAGGTGGTTTTGACACCCTTTGTGCAGATGTTGTCCTTGACGGAAACCGGAATGCCCGCCAGCGGAGACAACGCCTCCCCCGCTGCGCGTTTGGCATCAATGGCCGCAGCGTCTGCCAGCGCCTGTTCCTCTGTCAGCGTGATATATGCACCGACTTTGTCCTCGACCTGCGCTGTGCGTGCAAAAGCTGCTTTTGTCAGTTCAACTGCGCTGACCTCTTTATTGTTCAGCATTGCCGAAAGTTCGGCTGCTGTTTTCTGGTACAATTCCATCGTGTTGCCTCCCTTATTCTACGACACGCGGCACGCTCACGCCGCCGCATTCTACGCTGGGCGCATTTGCCAAAATGGTTTCTCTGTCATATGACGGTACCGGCACGTCCTCACGCATTGCATTTTTGCGATCAGTATCAATCACATCGGTAATGTCTCCCAGATCCAGCTCCTGAAGCTGATCAACCATCGCAACGATACCCTGCATATCTTCCGCAATTTTGTCAAAACCCTCGCCTTTCGGGTCGAGTCGTGCAAGATTGGCGATATATTCGACATTCTCTCTGGTGATAGCCATTATTGTTCATCCTCCTGTATCAAATCTTGAAATTCCTGTTCCGTTAATACTGGAATTCCAAGGTCATTTGCTTTTTTCAGCTTACTGCCCGCATTTTCCCCTGCGACGACATAGGTGGTTTTTTTAGAAACGGAACCGGATGCACGTCCTCCGAGGCGTTCAATCATTTCCGTTGCCTGCTTGCGTGTAAACAACGTCAATGTACCAGTCAGAACGATGGTCTTTCCGGTGAGCCGATCACTGACAGCCGTCTGTTCGCCCGTAAAATTGACGCCCAATTCGCGCAGCCGTGCAATCAAATGTTTGGATTGTTCCTGTTCACGCCATTCCACAATCGCCTGCGCCGTTGCGGCGCCAATATCACGCACCTGTGTGAGCTGCTCTTCATCCGCTTCAAGGATTGCATCCAATGAGCCAAATGTACCGGATAATACCTTTGCCGCTTTCTGTCCGACATGGCGGATACCCAACGCAAACAACAGGCGTGACAGATCATTTTGTTTGGATTTTTCAATTGCCGCAATCAAATTTTCTGCCGACTTCCGTCCCATGCGTTCCAGCGGTTCCACCATCTGTACCTGCAATGTGTATAGATCTGCGGCAGAGTGAATCAACGATGCATCAATCAGCGATTGCAGTACCGCCTGCCCACATCCGTCAATATCCATTGCATCGCGTGAGACAAAATGCATCAGATTGCGCAAAAGCTGCGCCGGACATTCTGCACCTGTACAACGAATGGCCGCCTCGTCTTCATCTTCAAACACCGGTGCGCCGCACACCGGACACACGTTTGGCATTTCATATGGAAGACTATTTTCCGGACGTTTTTCCGGCACATAACCGAGAATTTCCGGAATAATCTCACCCGCTTTGCGCACGAGTACGGTGTCACCGATGCGCACATCTTTTTCACGGATAAAATCCCGGTTGTGCAAGGTTGCACGGCTGACCGTCGTACCTGCCAGACGGACCGGATCGAGCACGGCATTCGGCGTCAAAACGCCGGTACGCCCAACTGTGATGATGATATCGCGCAGCACGGTCTCTTTGATTTCCGGCGGATATTTATATGCAGACGCCCAGCGCGGATACTTTGCCGTCGAACCGAGCGCCTCCCGTCTGGCAAAGCTGTTGACCTTCACAACTGCGCCGTCAATATCAAAATCCAGCTCACCCCGGTGGTCTCCCATGCGCTCGATTTCCTTGCGAATATCGTCCGGACTGGCATACACCGGATAGCATGGCGAAACCGGGAATCCCAGTTTTTTGAGATAATCCAGCGCCTGTACATGTGAAGTAAGCGGTAATTCACTGCTGTTCTGGATGTTAAAGCAGAAAATCGAAAGTCTGCGTTCGCGTGTGACTTCACTGTCCAACTGTCGGAGGGAGCCGGCTGCGGCATTGCGCGGATTGGCGAGCAGCGGCTGTCCGCGCAGCTCCCGCTGCGCATTGATCGCATCAAATACCGATCGGCGCATATACACCTCCCCCCGCACCACCAATTCCGGCGGCGCATCCTTCAACACTTTGGGGATCTCATCAATGGTTCGCAGGTTGTCAGTGACATCCTCGCCCGTCACGCCGTCACCGCGTGTTGCACCGCGCACAAAAATACCATTTTGATATTCAAGCGATACAGACAGACCATCAATTTTGTATTCGACTACATATTCTTCCGCTTGTGCACGTGTGTAAAATTCTGCGAGTTCATCGAACGAAAACACATCCTGCAAGCTTTCCAGCGGCCACGGATGCGTCACAGATGAAAATTTATCCGACACACTTCCGCCGACATGATGTGTCGGGGAGTCCGGGTCATCATATTCCGGATATGCTTTTTCCAACGTTTCGAGAGAACGAAGCATGCGGTCATACTCGAAGTCTGAAATTTCAGGCGCATCCTCATCGTAATATTTTTTGTTGTGATAGCGCAGCGCGTCACGCAACGATGCAATCTGCTGTTCGATTTCCATGCGATTCATCCTTTCCAAACATACATTTTATTATATCAAAAATATTCCTGTTGGAAAAGGGAAAAATACGTGTTTTTCCGCCTGTTTTACGAATTTGCAGCGATAAGCGGCACATCTCCGACAACAATCGTCTCTTCCAGCGGATATTCTGCCGAAACAGTAACCGTCTGCGCCATTCCGAGCGTGCGGATGGAAAAATCCGCTGTCACTCGAATGGTCAATGTATGGATGGTCTGATTGATGCCGGCATCAGAAAAATTCGATTTTACTTTTGCCGTCACAAAACCAAGTGCTGTCACGCCAAATGGCAACTCCGGTCCGACTCCTGCCAAATACTGCGGATCGATCAATGTACCGAGTGATACAGCTGTATGTGCATTTTCCAGCGCACCAATATCGGTATATACCTGCTGTACGACCGAAGTGCGCAAGCGATTGATTTCTGCTGTATCTGTCGTCAGCGATGTAATTGCACCCGTTTCATCCGTTTGCAGACGAGCGATCGTTTCTATTTGCTCCGTACACGTTGCTATCGATTGTTCCATCATTGTTGTCGCCTGATATTGTACGTAGTTGACCGCATATTCCGTCAATCGCGGGCGCAGTGCATGCAACAGAAACAGACATGCAAACACGGTAGCTGCCAACACAACCAACCACGTTTTACTGTGTCCACGTCTGGCGCGCCTTCTGGTGCGCCGGCGCGCCAGCGCCGTTCGTATGTGCAGATTCATACCATCGTTCCCCTTTCGGCTGACAGCAGGGTATGCCGGGGATGTGCAGACGGTTCCTCTTTTTTCACACAAAAAGAGCACCCGCAAAGGCGGATGCTCCTCATAACTTTCAGATCAATTACTCCTCGTCCTGATTGAGCAGAGCACGGATAGACAGGGATACCTTCTTCTTCTCGGTATCAATGTCAATGATCTTTGCCTCTACCTCTTCATCCTTCACCAGAACCTCTTCCGGCTTTTCGATGCGGCGGTTTGCGATCTGAGAAATGTGGATCAGACCGTCAACGCCCGGAATGATCTGAGCGAATGCACCGAACGGCATGAACTTGAGGATACGAACGGTAGCGGTATCACCGACCTCATAGTTCGTGGTGAAAACGTTCCACGGATTGTCTTCCGGTCGCTTGTAGCCGAGGGAAATTTTCTTGTTCTCACGATCCAGACCAATGACATAGACATTGACCGTATCGCCAACATTGACAACTTCGGACGGATGCTTGATGCGACCCCAGGACAGCTCAGAAATATGGATCATGCCATCGACACCGCCGATGTCAACGAATGCGCCATAAGACGTAAGGGACTTGACAGTGCCGGTATACTCGTTGCCGACCTCGATGGTTTCCCAAACCTTCTCAGCAGCAGCGCGGCGCTCTTCCTGCTGAACCGCACGGATGGAGCCAACAACACGCTTTCTCTGGCGGTTGATCTCGGTGATGCGGAAACGTACAACCTGACCGACCAGCTGACCGAGCGGCTGACCCTTCGGAATACCAGTCTGAGAAGCCGGGATAAAGACGCGGACACCGAATGCACTTGCAACAACGCCGCCCTTATTCTCTTCGCTGATCTTGCCCTCGATGATGGTTTTCTCTTCCTTGGCAGTCTCAATGGACTCCCAACCCTTCATCTGATCAACACGCTTCTTGGACAGTACAATCGTACCCTCCGCGTCGTTTACGCGGACAACAACTGCCTCGATCTCGTCACCAACATGGATGTTCTCTTCCAGGTTGAAAGCCGGATCATCAGACAACTCATGCATCGGGATATATGCTGCATGCTTAACACCCAGATCGACATGCACTTCATTCTGAGAAATCTTCAGAACGGTACCCGTTACCTTATCTCCTGTATTTAAAGTCTTGAAGGATTCCTCCAACATAGCAGCGAAATCTTCGCCGCCGGTTTCAATTCTTGTCTCATCACTCATCATGTTTCTGACCTCCTTAATTATCCAAGCCGGTGTGGACGCGCCTGCTGTAATCCCGATAAATGGTCGCTCCATACCCCGGACCTCCTGTCCTGTCAGTCCGCTGGCATCTTCGATGTATAGCACACGGTCACAAAGAGATGTGCTGATTTCATACAGACGCTTTGTGTTAGAGCTTTTCCTGTCGCCAATCACAATCATAATGTCCGACTTACCGGCCAGCAAACGAGCTTCCTTCTGACGCTCGTCTGTCGCATTACATATTGTATCAAATATTTTGGCATTTGTACACTCTTTTTTTATAAATTTACTGCAAATATCAAATATTTTTCGATTGATGGTTGTCTGCGCGACGATTGCCACCGGCTTTTCACGCAGCAATTTTGCTTTCTCTGTATTTGCAGACAATACATGTTCCAGTTCCTCTGGCGTTTCAAAAACATCCGATACTTCGCACCACCCTTGGATTCCCAATACTTCCGGGTGATTTCTTGAGCCAATTATGATCATATGCCGCCCATCTTGACTCTCTTGCCGCACAATACGATGGATTTTACCGACAAACGGACAAGTCGCATCCACCAATATACAATCTTTTTCCTTCAACTCCAGCATGACCGATTCCGGCACACCATGCGCACGGATGAGCACTGGCACATGGTTTGGCACATCGTCCACCTGTTCTACCTTATGTACGCCGAGCGCTTCCAAACGCTCAACCTCATGTGTATTGTGGATGATATCACCCAACGCCCAGATATTTCCATATTGTGCGCATGCCTTTTCCGCCATTTCAACTGCGCGGCGCACACCAAAGCAGAATCCTGCTGTTCTGGCAACCGTAACCATCAGTCTGTCTCCTTGAGTGCAT
>CALWUF010000059.1 GCA_944384655.1 uncultured Butyricicoccus sp.
GAACCGCGGCGATGAAGAAACCCTCAAGAATCTGGTTTATCCGGATCTGGAACACGGCATCGATGGAATCAAGTGGATCAATGCATGCGCAGAGTCTGCGGACAAGGGCGCTGTCTGGGTTGACGTAGACTAAACACGACACCTTTATTTCTTAAACTCATATATTTTAGAAAAACCGCCAGTCTCATGCCGAGATTGGCGGTTTTTTGCGTGGGGCATGCTGCCGTGAATGGTATCAATAGAGGGAATTCTTTATGATCGGACAAAATCTGCATTGTTTTTGGGCGTCTCAATCCCTTTTTGTGATGACAGATCAACCTGTGCGCGTTTGTTTTCAACCAGTTTTAGCACTCGAAGGAGTGGAGTGCTAAAATTAACAGTTTCGTAACATCTACCCCCTTGTATTTCCAATCAGGCGGAATTATAATGCAATCGTTAGGAAATCCTGGACAGTATACCGCTGGGATACCGTCCATGCCAAGGGAGGTAATTTGTTTATGAATGCTCAGAAATTTACACAAAAGTCACTGGAGGCCATTCAGAGCGCCCAGTCGTTGTACAATGAATACGGCAATGCCGAAATGGGACAGGAACATTTGCTGCTTGCACTTTTGCAGCAGGATGGCGGTCTGATTTCGCAATTGATGACCAAAATGGGCGTCGATGCAACTGCCATACAGACCCAAACCATGCGCGGCGTGGAAAAGCTGCCGCGCATTTCCGGCGGACGCGATGCCAGCAGGCTGTATGTGACAGCGGATATGCAGAAAACACTCAATCAGGCGGAACAGGTCGCGGAGCAGATGAAGGATGATTTTGTCTCTGTGGAACACTTGTTCCTGGCTCTGATCGATACTGCGGGCGGCGCCGTGAAAGAGTTGTTCCGCACATTTGGCATTGAACGCAACAAATTTTTACAGGCGTTGTCCACGGTGCGCGGCAATCAACGTGTCACCACCGATTCCCCGGAGGACACCTATGATGCGCTGAAAAAATATGGCACAGACCTGGTCGAGCGCGCCAGACAGAAAAAAATGGATCCGGTGATCGGACGGGATGATGAAATACGAAATGTCATCCGCATTCTGTCGCGTAAAACCAAAAACAATCCAGTCCTGATTGGTGAACCGGGCGTCGGTAAGACTGCCATTGCGGAAGGGCTTGCACAGCGCATTGTGCGCGGAGACGTACCCGGCACGCTCAAGGACAAGACCATTTTCTCATTGGATATGGGTTCACTGGTTGCAGGTGCAAAATATCGCGGTGAATTTGAGGAACGATTAAAAGCTGTCCTGAACGAAGTCAAAAAGAGTGAAGGCAATATCATTCTGTTTATCGATGAGCTGCATACCATTGTCGGCGCAGGCAAGACAGATGGCGCAATGGATGCAGGCAATCTGCTCAAGCCAATGCTGGCGCGCGGCGAATTGCATTGTATCGGTGCAACGACTTTGAATGAATACCGTCAGTATATTGAAAAAGACCCCGCGTTGGAACGTCGTTTTCAACCGGTTATGGTCGGTGAACCGACGGTTGAAGATACCATTGCCATCCTCCGGGGTCTGAAGGAACGGTATGAGGTATATCATGGTGTAAAAATTCAGGACTCTGCCCTGATTGCAGCGGCAACGCTGTCCAATCGTTATATTTCCGAGCGTTTCCTGCAGGATAAGGCGATTGACCTTGTCGATGAGGCATGTGCCATGATCCGCACGGAAATTGATTCCATGCCGACGGAATTGGATGTCATTCAGCGCAAAATCATTCAGCATGAGATTGAAGAAGCTGCATTGAAAAAAGAAGATGACCAGTTGTCCAGAGAGCATTTGGCGGATATCCAGAAAGAACTCGCAGAAATGCGCGAACAGTTCAACTCCATGAAAGCGCGTTGGGATAACGAAAAAAATGCCATCGGCAAGGTACAGAAGCTGCGTGCAGACATTGAGCAGATGAATGCTGACATTGAACGTGCGGAGGAGAGCTATGACCTCAATAAAGCAGCCGAATTGAAATATGGTCGTCTGCCTGAACTGAAAAAACAGTTGGAAGAGGAAGAAGCACGTGCAGAACAGACGGAAGGCAAACATACATTATTGCGTGATAAGGTCACAGATGAGGAAATTGCACGCATCATCGAACGCTGGACCGGTATTCCGGTTGCCCGTTTGATGGAAGGTGAACGCGAGAAGCTTTTGCATCTGGAAGATACCTTACATGAGCGTGTCATCGGGCAGGATGAAGCGGTCAAGCGTGTATCGGAAGCCATTCTGCGTTCACGCGCAGGCATTCAGGACCCCAATCGTCCGATCGGTTCCTTCCTGTTCTTAGGTCCGACCGGCGTAGGTAAAACCGAACTGGCAAAGACACTTGCCGCAACACTGTTTGATGATGAGAAAAATCTGATCCGTATTGACATGTCTGAATATATGGAGAAATATTCGGTATCGCGTCTGATCGGCGCGCCTCCCGGATATGTCGGATATGAAGAAGGCGGTCAGCTGACAGAAGCTGTCCGCAGACAGCCGTATTCTGTCGTTTTGTTCGATGAAATCGAAAAAGCCCATCCCGATGTATTCAATGTCCTGTTGCAGGTATTGGATGACGGCAGGATTACCGATTCACAGGGCCGTACCGTTGACTTTAAAAATACCATCATCATACTGACTTCCAACCTCGGCTCGTCCGCTTTGCTTGAGGGCATCGATGCAAACGGTGAGATCCGTGAGGACGCAAAAGCACAGGTCAACGAATTGCTGCGCCATTCCTTCCGTCCGGAATTCCTCAACCGTCTGGATGAAATCGTATTTTATAAACCGCTCACCAAGGAAAATATCACTGCGATTATTGATTTGTTGATCGAAGCCCTTGGCAAACGTTTGGCAGATAAACAATTATCTGTCCGGTTGACCGATGCTGCAAAACAGTATGTCATTGACAACGGATATGATCCGGTGTATGGTGCGCGTCCACTCAAACGCTTCTTACAGCGCAATGTTGAAACCCTGCTCGGACGCGAGATCATTCAAGGGGATCTGGCTGCCGGGACAATGCTTCAGGTTGATATGCAGGATGGTGTATTGGTTGTTATGCCGATTTCCATACAGAACACATAATATATGTTGACAAACAGCTCCTGTGTGACGGGGGCTGTTTGTCATATATGCAGAAAAAGAAAAAACAACTTGACAGAAACAAAGAAGTGATTTATCATAAGGCAACGAAGTGATGCAATTTATAGTTAAAAACCTGCATTATTTAAAACTTTTATATTATATTTTATATTATAAAACGGGGATACACATGATGCAATGGGGGAATCGATCCTTTGAGTGTTCGGATATCAGCATGGAGGATATCGAGCAGGAGATACAGGAAAACGGGGATGTGCTGTTGATACAGATGAAAGAACGGCTTGTGGCGGGCGATGTTGAGGCATTCGAATTTATTGGGACTGCCTATCTGTGCGGCACCAATGGACTGCAAGCGGATTTTGACAAAGCCCTGATTTTTCTCCAGCTTGCGGCGCAAGGCGGCAGTACGGCAGCGTTGTTATATCTCGGCGATTGTTGTGTCTATGGCATTGGTATGCCAGTCGATTTGGATACGGCGCGCAAGTATTATCGTCTTGCTGCACAAAGCCAGACGCCTTCGGTTCGGGAAGCGGCATGCAGACAACTGGAAATGCTCGAACAACATTGATGTAAAAAACAAGCGCAGCAGATCACAAAAATCTGCTGCGCTGTTGTTATTTCTTTTTTCCACATTTTTTGCAGTTGTGGCAGGCGGAGCAATCCCCACAGCATTTGCCGCGGTGTTTCCAGCAATGCCGTACTGCCAGCACGAACAACACCGCCACGGCGGCAACAATCAATCCATCGGCAGCATTCATACCAACAACACCGCGATGTGATAGACAAGATAGGAAACGATCCATGCGATGATACACTGGAGTGCAGCGATGCCTGCGGCGGCGCGTGCACTGTGCAGTTCATTTTTTACGGCCGTGACGGCTGCCACACACGGTGTATACAACACAATAAACGTCAGAAAAGAAGCTGCGGAAGCAGTCGTCAACATAACGGTCAGATTGCCGCCGGTCAAGATGGTGAGGGTAGAAACAACCGCTTCTTTTGCAGAAAAGCCTGCAATCAATGCGGTGGCGGCGCGCCAGTCGCCAAAACCGAGCGGTGCAAAAATCGGCGCGAGGAATGAGCCAAGCACAGCCAGAATGCTGTCTGAGGCGTCCGCAGCGACATTCAAGCGCAGGTCAAATGTCTGGAAAAACCAGATGACAACCGTTGCGACAAAAATAATGGTAAATGCACGTTCCAGGAAATCACGTGCTTTGTCCCACAGCAGCATACCGACATTGCGTGGGCTGGGCATGCGGTAATTGGGCAATTCCATGACGAACGGAACGGGCTGACCCTGGAATGAGGTGTTTTTGAGTACAAGTGCAGTCAGGATGCCGACAGCCATGCCGCCGATGTATAACAAAATCATTGCAAGAGCAGCATATTTGGGGAAAAATGCCATGGAAATGACAGAATAAACCGGCAATTTTGCCGAGCACGACATAAATGGCGTGAGCATGATGGTCATGCGGCGGTCGCGCTCACTGGACAGGGTGCGTGTCGCCATGATAGCGGGAACCGAACAGCCGAAGCCGATGAGCATCGGCACAAATGACCGGCCGGACAGACCAATTTTGCGCAGCAGCTTGTCCATGACAAAGGCAACACGCGCCATATAACCGCTGTCTTCCAACAGGGACAGGAAGAAAAACAGCACAACGATGGTTGGCAAAAAGGACAAAACAGCACCGACACCATTGCATATACCATCGATGACGAGGGAATGCACCACGGGATTGATGCCATAGACCGTTAAACCGTCGTCAATCAGCCCGGTGACAAACGCAATCAACGATTCAAATATACCGCTCAATGATGCGCCGACGATGCCGAATGTCAGCCAGAAAATGAGCATCATGATGCCGAGAAAAATCGGGATACCCCAATATTTGTGTGTCAACACATTGTCAATGCGGACAGAACGCAGATAGCCTTTGCTTTCTCCGCGGCGTGTGACAGCCTTTTGACATGCGTTTTCGATAAACGTATACCGCATATCTGCGAGCGCTGCCTCGCGGTCGGTATCGCATTCGCGTTCCATCTCGATGACAAAATGTTCAATGGTGTCGATTTCATTTTGAGACAGGCGCAGCTTTTGCAGCATCGGCTCATCGCCTTCAATGAGCTTGGCCGCGGCAAAATGGGATGGGATTCCGGCGGCTTCCGCATGGTCTTCGACCATATGGCTGACAGCATGGATGGCGCGATGGACGGGACCGGTACAAAAATCCTGCCGGCGGGGTTTTTGTTTGTGAGACGCCACATCCAACAGGACGCGCACCAATTCACTGATCCCTTCGCCTTTGTTCGCAGAAATCGGGACGACAGGAACGCCAAGTGAATCAGACAATGCCCGCAGGTCAATATTCATGCCATTGGCGCGCACTTCATCCATCATATTGACTGCAATCACTGTTGGCGTACCCAACTCGAGCAGTTGAAGGGTTAAGTACAGATTCCGTTCAATATTTGTGCCATCAATGATATTGATGATACCGTCCGGATGATTTTCGAGAATAAAGTCACGTGTGACAATTTCTTCGGATGTATAGGGGGAGAGCGAATAGATCCCCGGCAGATCGACAACGGTATCGTGTTCCGTGCCGCGGATCCTGCCCTCCTTGCGTTCAACCGTAACGCCGGGGAAATTTCCGACATGTTGGTTTGAACCGGTCAGTTGGTTAAACAGTGTGGTTTTGCCACAGTTTTGATTTCCGGCGAGTGCAAATATCATGAATTAGCCTCCAGCGGTTCGACTTCAATATTTTTTGCGTCATCCAGACGAATGGTGAGCTGATATCCGCGCAGAAACAGTTCAATGGGATCGCCCATTGGGGCTGTTTTACGGACACAGACTGTGGTGTGCGGCGTCAGTCCCATATCCAGCAGATGGCGGCGCAGCGCACCCTGTCCACCGACGATGGTGATGCGTGCATGTTTTCCAATCGGAAGCTGATCAAGTGTCATACCGGTTTCTCCTTTTTAAAATGTTAGTTCCTGCTGACTTTTAGTATAAATAGATTGACGCATCCTGTCAATGCCACAGATGGGAAAAACGGAGTCGGTATAGAAAAAAATACCAGCATACAGTCTGTGGCTCAAAGGATCCGCTGCTTGCTGTGGGGCAAAAAGACTGGTATACTGGATATAGTATGAAACAAGGACAGAAAGGATGATTGGTATGAAAACCGGATTGGTGTTGGAAGGCGGCGGCATGCGCGGTCTGTATACCATCGGCGTGCTCGACGCGATGATGGAATACGATATCTGGACAGATTATGTGATCGGTGTTTCAGCCGGCGCCTGCAATGGCGCGTCCTATGTATCCAGACAACAGTACCGCAATTATCGCATCGATGAACAATACTTAAAGGATAAAAGATATATAAGTATACAAAATTTTATCAAAACAAAGTCGTTATTCGGCATGGATTTTATTTTTTCCGAAATCCCCAATGAGTTGGATCTGTTCGATCAGCAGGCGTTTTTGGACAATCCCATCGAATTTGTTGTGGGCGTGACCGATGTGGAGACGGGTAAACCGGTCTATTTCGGAAAGCAGGAGAGCCGTGAAGATCAATGTATGGTGATCCGGGCCTCTTCGTCGATCCCGATGTTTTCCCCTCCGGTAGAATTTCGTGGGAGAAAATACCTGGACGGTGGAACCTCTGATCCCATTCCGTTTAAAAAAGCGCTGTTGGATGGCTGTGAAAAATTGGTTATCGTGCGCACACGCGATCACAGCTATGTCAAGTCGCCTGAGGGCGGACATGCCATTTACAGCCGCATCTTCCGCAATATGCCCGGCATGACTGCGTGTATTGACCGGAGACATGACGTGTACAATCAGCAGGTGCATTGCTGCACGCGCATGGAAAAGGCGGGACAGGCGATGATTTTAGCGCCGGAAAAGCCGGTTGACATCAGCCGGTTTGAAAACGATATCCGCAAGCTGGATGTGTTGTACCGTGAAGGCTGGCAGGCGGTGGAAACCCAATTGGATGCGCTTCGCGCATTCGTTGGGAAGTGAATGCCCGAAGCGCACAGCTATGGATCGATACCGAAAAAAAGCGCCCGGAATATCCCGGACGCTTTTTTTATCCGTTGTTGCACAGCAAACAGCCGGACAAGGGTGCGAGCATGACATGCCCGTTGATTGTGCCGGCATTGACAACACCGCTGCCGGAATACTGTTGTTCATCCGTGTTGATCAATTCATGCCATGACGATCCGGACAATGCCGGCAGATTGACATGGGTCGGATTCAGACCAAAGTTCATGACACAGATGATGGTCTGCCGTCCGTCGGCGGAGCGGCGGGCAAATGCAAATACGGTCTGTGGACAGCCCGGTGTATCCAGCCAGCGGAATGTGCGCGTATCATATTCCGCGTCGTACAGTGCACGCTGTTCCGCCTGGATCTTGTTGAGACGGCGGCAATAGAGATTGAACGAATCGTGAATCGGATAGGTCATCAGGTTCCAGCCGAGTTGTTTGTTTTCATCCCATTCGCGGAATTCCGCCAGTTCATTGCCCATGAAATGGAGCGTTTTTCCGGGATG
>CALWUF010000060.1 GCA_944384655.1 uncultured Butyricicoccus sp.
CCGCCACAGGCAAGCACATTCTATTCAACAGTCTGCCGGAGATGCACATTCGTCTGCTCGGCTTTTTCGCGCTCCTGTTGATTGGATTGATGCAAATTTTTGGCGACCGAATTTCCCTGGCTGCTCAACGAACCAAAAGCCGATGGCTGGCGCCGCTGCGCACCGGTGCGACCGTTTTTCTCGACCATTCACAGGCAGACAAAGACAATTCCAAAGTCCTCTCTCCAGCAGAGGCCATTGTCCTTGCCATTCCGGTGTCCATCGATTCCCTAATCGGCGGGCTTGGCATCACGACACAGGGGGTTGCCCTGTTGCCACTGTTTGGTATCGCATTCGTCTGGAATTTCTTCGCCGTCTGGTATGGCAGATGGTTTGGCACAAAACTGCCAATTCCCGGCGAAAAAGCGCGTTCCATGGCGTGCGGCATTGCACTTATGACATTGGGTATTTGCAAACTTGTGTTGTAATGGATCAGCTGTTCTGCTGTTCAGGGCGCTCCGCAAACTTCTGTAGTTCCATCCACCGCTCCGTTCGTTCCTCCAGCTTGGCGGACAGTACTTCCATCTGTCCGCCAAGCTGCTGGAGCGCCACAAACCCGGACAGATTCGCCTTCTGCTTTTTCAGAAGACAACAAACCGCCGAACAAAACGTCCGGCGGTCATGCAATCTTTTTTGTAAATTACAGTGAATTGACGATATCCTTGAAGCGGTTTCCGCGCTCCATAAAGTTTTTAAAAATATCAAACGATGCGCTCGCTGGGGACAACAGGACAATATCGCCGTCTTGTGCTGCCGCTGCCGCGCCGCGCACAGCTGATTCAAAATCATGATATGTTTCGATGACAAGCTGTTCGGGATCAAAATTTTCTGCTGCACGCACTGCCGCTTCCATTGCGGGCGCAGTGCTGTCATTCGGATTGGCGTCGATCAGAATCAGACGCTTGACATGATCGCACACAATCGGACCAAAGCTATCATATGGGATCTTTTTGTCATGTCCACCCGCCAGCAGGATAACCTTTTGATCAAACGCACGCAAACCCGCGGCCGTTCTCGTCGGGCTGGATGCGATGGAATCGTTATAATAGCGTACACCATTCTGTGTACGCACAAGTTCAAGACGGTGTTCAACGCCGCCAAACGAGTGTGCAACTGCGATGACATCATCGAATGAAACTTTACCGTGTGTCAGGCAGGTTGCTGCCATATAGTTTGCAATGTTGTGCGCACCCGGAATGCGAATCTCCGATGCATCCATGATCTTACGACGGTTGCCGTCTTCCGCATACCAGATCACGCCGTCCTGAAGGTATACGCCATTCTGTACAGGTTCTTTCATGGAGAACTGGAGCAGCTCGACGCCCTGCGCAGGATGGAATCTCTGTGAAACCGGATCATCGGCATTGAGCACAAGCTTTGCTCCGGGCTTCTGATGTATAAAGATATTCGTTTTCGCCTGGATATACTCCTCCATGTCCTTGTGGACATCCAGATGGTTCGGGGTAACGTTTGTGACAAGCGCTGCTGCGGGGGAGCATTGCATATCCATCAACTGGAAGGAGGACAGCTCGACAACGGCAACATCCTGTTCTGTCATCAGCGGTACGTCTGCCAGCAGGGGGCGACCGATGTTGCCGCCGAGATGGCAGGTATATCCTGCCGTTCTGAGGATTTCACAGGTCAATGTAGTCGTCGTAGTCTTTCCATCCGAGCCAGTAATGGCGACAACCGGGCATGGGCAGACCTGCATGAATACCTCCATCTCACTGGTAATCTCACTGCCTTGCTCCCGCGCCCGCACCAATGCCGGATGGTTCGGATGCATGCCCGGCGTGCGGAAAATAATATCTCCTCCGAGATTTTTTAAGTATTCACTTCCGACACAGAAGCGAACTCCCAGGTCAGACAATCCTTCATAAATTTCTCCCAGTTCCTCTTCCGTCTTGCGATCATGTACAGTGACATATGCCCCTGCTTCCAACAACAGGCTGATTAACGGCGTATTACTTACACCTATGCCGATCACTGTGACCCGTTTTTCATTCATCGATTGCAAAAAACGATCATACGAGCTCATTTTCACTTGCCTCCGAATATTCTGTACACCGGAAAACATCCTGCTCTCCTGCCGTGCACAAACCTATCATCTTCATTTTATGTTGTTATAACGGGAACCATTTCCTCGGATATATTCCCGCAGAAATCCCCGCACCGTCGGGGGAAAAGAATGCAAAAAAGTGAGCAAAGAGTAAGCCGGGTTCTGTCTTTGGAACAGCCATCTATCTGGGACGTATGTTACCACACGCCTCTAGCCACCTTCTCGGGACGAGCCGGGCAAGCCCTATATGTCCCTCTGCGGTGTTGCTGCGGATAGAGTTTACAGAGTCGCATAGTTACCTATGCGACTGGTGAGCTCTTACCTCGCCTTTCCACCCTTACCACAGCAACGCTGTGGCGGTATATCTCTGTTGCACTTTTCCTGGAGTCGCCTCCGGCGGACGTTATCCGTTATCCTGCCCTGTGCAGCCCGGACTTTCCTCATAAACGGCCTTTCGGCGCTGTTTACGCGGCTGTTAACTTTACTCACTTCAATTATTATACAGAAATCCGGGGTTTTGTCAATCTCCTGCGTATTTAAGTTATACAAATGCCTGTTCACATATCGGAAGATGAATACGACAAATCACCGTCCTGCAAATATCATACTGCAAAACCAAGCCGTGCGCAAGGCAGTTAACGCAACGTCACATGATACAGCGCCATCCAGTGATGCAACTGCAAAAAATACGCAATGGTTTGGGGCGTCTGCATCAATTGTCCATACCAGGGCTGTGCACGATGCTCAGTCAACAACTGTTCGAGCGCCTCTTTCTTGACAATATCAAACATTGGAGATGTGCCGTCATCCAATATTTGCCGCAACAGATTGGATACCGCACGCAGATATGCGGGATTGTGTGTCTTCGGATATGGGCTTTTTTTACGCGTGCGAATTTCCTCCGGCAACAATCCGCGCACGGCTTCGCGCAGCAATCCCTTTTCCATGCCGTTGAGATCCTTCATATGCCATGGTACATTGTACAAATACTCCGCAATGCGATGATCGCAAAACGGTACGCGCACTTCCAACCCGCTGAACATACTCATACGATCTTTGCGATCCAGCAAGGTCTGCATAAACCAATTCATATTCAGCCGTGTCATCTCACGGATACGGCGATCATCGGCAGTGCATGTTTCAATTGGCTGGACTTCTGCAATGGTCTGCTGATATTTTGCATCGACATATGCGGCTGCGTCAATCTGTTTCCGCCATTCATCCCGCAGAAAGGAAGCGCGATATTCTGTTGATTGCGCCCAGGGAAAGCCCTGCCGGCGGCGCACATCCGCGTCACGATACCAGGGATATCCACCGAAAATTTCATCTGCACATTCACCGGAGAGCGCCACTGTACCAATTTTTCTTATCTCACGGCAAAACAACAAAAGAGACGCATCCACATCCGCCATCCCCGGCAGATCACGCGCTTCTACCGCTTCAAACAGCGCCTGTACCAACAACGGCGTATCAATGACAATCAGGTGATTTTCTGCGCCGATGGCGGCATTCATTTTCGAAATAAATGCATCGTCACTGTTGGGCTGGAAGTGAGATTTTTGAAAATATTTATCATTGTCACGATAGGTCACGGAAACTGTGTGCAGCGTTTGCCCGGCAGCAGCATACACCCGTGCAGCAATGGCTGATATAATGCTCGAATCCAGACCGCCGGACAAAAACGTACACAGTGGAACATCCGATATCAACTGCCGCTCCACCGCATCGCAGACCAACTCCCGCACATGTGCGATGGTGTCCTCTGTGCTGTCCGTATGCACTCGATCTTCCAGTCTCCAATACTGCCGCAAATGCACGCCATCCCGCTCTGAATATGTCCCGCACCAGCCCGCAGGTACTTCCTGAATTCCACAGAATACGCCATAACCCGGTGTGCGCCCCGGTCCAACCAACATCAATTCTGCCACGGAATCCACATCCATCCGCGCCTCTATATCGGGGTGCGCAAGCAGCGTTTTCATCTCTGATGCAAACAGGAAATTGCCATTCTTTTCTGTAAAGAACAATGGCTTTACACCAATGCGATCTCGCGCAAAAAACAGGATTTTTTTACGTATATTCCATATAGCAAAGGCATAAATTCCATTAAATGCATCCAGACAGGCTTCGCCCCATTCCAAATACGACGCCAGCACGACTTCCGTATCTGAATGTGTGGAAAACTGGTGTCCGCATGCTTCCAGCTTGCGGCGCAGCTCGTCTGTGTTGTACAGCTCACCATTGTATACCATACAATAATCATCTTGCCCCATGCGGCGCATCATGGGCTGTCGTCCGCGCTCAATATCAATGACCGCAAGGCGCGCATGAATCAGTGCAGCGCCATCTCCCTGCCAAATCCCTTTCTGATCCGGTCCACGCCGCCGCATCGTCTTTTGCATTCGCTCCAGCACCGTTCGGGACGGAACGTCCCCCACAAATCCTGCAATTCCGCACATGCTCTCTGCCTCCGTTCCACAATATCATACAATCGCTCCGATCATTGTATGCAACAAGGAATGACAGTATGCAAAATCAAATTGATTTGTTAGTATACATTCATCCATCAATCATCATAAAATTTTTGTCCATATCCGTATGATCCGCCGCCTGCACGGTTAATCATTGAGCTGGGAACAAATGGTACCTATTCGTTCTGCATCATATTCTTCGTTATAAATTGCGCGTATTGCGCAGTATATAAGCGCCGCATCCCAATCGGGGTTCGGCGTTTGCAATGTTTGAAACAGTGTACGCGCCGCTTCTCCCACCAGGTCCTGCTGATCGAGCTTGCGAAAATTGTCGGTGAAGTCGTCTGGATAATACCCCTTGCCAAACAGACATTGACAACCGGGATTCAGATCATATTTCGATTGGTGCAGGTCAAACAGCAAGGCGTCAATCTGTTCTTCGTCCAATTCCTGTCCCAATGCCGCCAATGCACGCTGCACCAGCGCATTCCTCTCGTCAGTCATCTCCAACGGATACAAGGAATAGGTCAAACTGATGACAGCGCCCAGCACACGGTTCTGTTGTTCTCTGTTCATAAAGACTCCCTCCAATTGTCTATGTCTATCAGTATATCACAAAAGCCGCAAATTGCATGGCAATTGCGGCTTTTCCCTGTGATTTAAAATGTACTGTCCAGATATTCCACAGCGCCTTTCAATGCGTCGTGATTGTTGTCCTGTACGATAACATGAGCAACTTCCAATACATACTCGCGCGCATTGGCAGGGGCAAAGCTGATCCCTGCACTCTTCAGCATCGGCAGATCATTTTGACTGTCGCCGATGGCACAGACCAACTCCGGCCGGATGCCAATATACTCCGCAACACGGCGCACACCATCGCCCTTGTGACCGCCTTTACAGGTCATTTCATAAAAAATCGGAGTGGAAAACGTTAAATTAAAATATTGTTTCATCGGATCAACAAAGGCACGCACCGGTTCCATTTCCTCCGGACTGCCTGTAAAGTTGATTTTACCCCATTGCTCACATGGTTCCGGGATATCATCCAGATCCATGGTCGTATACGGGATGTCCAATGCCTGGAAATGCTTGTATGTCGTATCATTCATCTGACAAACATAGGAATGATCGAGCAGAAATACTTCAATGCCGATATGCGGGAACGCTTTCATGACTTCATGCGCCAGGGCTTTCGCACGATCATCCAGACCTTCCATATAGACCATTTTTTCCGTGCTTTCATCACAGATAATTGCACCATTCAAGTAAACACCTGGCGCATTGCACGGCAACAATGGACGATACGCCGCTGTTGCAGGGCGAGTGCGCCCGGTTGCAAGCGCAAACCGCCCACCATTTTGTGTAAAATAATTCAATGCTTCAATGGTTGCGGCGCCAATTTCCCGTTCGTCGTTGAGCAATGTGCCGTCCATATCGGATGCGAGTAAAATACCATCAAATTTCCCCATATTGATTCCTCAATTTCTGTAAAACGGTGGTGAAATACGCCGGAAGCGGCGCTTCAAATGTCATATGTTCTCCAGTCGCCGGATGTGTCAATGTCAACTGCCCTGCGTGCAGGCACTGCCCGTCCAGCTTCCATTTATCTTTGGATGGACCATACAGCGGATCACCGAGGATCGGATGCCCAATATGTGCCATATGGACGCGGATCTGATGGGTACGACCGGTCTCCAGTTGAAATGCCATATATGTATAGCCGCGATAGCGTTCGAGCACTTCATAATGTGTCACCGCTTCGCGCCCACCTTCTGTAACCGCCATTTTTTTCCGATCAAACCGATGACGTGCAATCGGTGCATCAATGCTGCCCGTATTTTCGCGCGGTGCGCCGTACACGACAGCATAATATCGGCGTCCGGCAGAATGTTCCTTGATCTGTTGTGCAAGCGATTGATGCGCGTTGTCATTCTTCGCCACCACCAATAACCCACTGGTATCCTTGTCAATGCGGTGAACAATACCTGGACGGATTTCCCCATTGATACCGGACAAACGATCTCCACAGTGATACATCAATGCATTGACCAACGTACCGCTCCAGTTCCCCGGTGCGGGATGTACCACCATACCGCGTGGCTTATTGATGACAACAATGTCATCATCTTCATAGACAATATCCAATGGAATATCTTCCGGAACCAGTGTTGTTTCCTTTGGTTCAGGCAATTCAATCCAAATCTGATCGCCTGCCGATGCCTTTGTGTTTTTCCTGAGAGGTGTACCTGCCAATGTAACGCAGCCCTCCTGCATCAGGTTTTGAATTGCTGAGCGCGTCAGCTCCGGCAACTGTTCCGCGAGCAGCTTATCCAGCCGCTTCCCTGCGTCTGCCGCAGTTACCTCGACAACCAGTCTCATATTCGCCCCGTTTCTTCTCGGTCTTTATGTTGGAACAGATAATAGATTGAAAACATTATCACACCAACTGTAACATAAATGTCTGCAATATTGAACACCGGAAAGCGAATAAACAACACCTCAATCATGTCCACAACATACTGGTGCATGATCCGATCGATACCGTTGCCAATCGCACCTGCGCAAACGACCAGCAAACTGACCTTACCCCATGTGTTCTGTATGAGGTTTTTATAAAATACATAGGCAATCGCACCCACCACAACCGCTGCAAGCAGGACAAACAACCATGTCTGATTTTCCAGCAGACTAAACGCTGCGCCGCGATTTTCCACA
Organism: uncultured Butyricicoccus sp.; assembly: GCA_944384655.1. Classification (GTDB taxonomy): domain Bacteria; phylum Bacillota; class Clostridia; order Oscillospirales; family Butyricicoccaceae; genus Butyricicoccus_A. The sequence goes on from CALWUF010000060.1 coordinate 7,288, forward strand.
TAGGTGAGCTGCAAAATGCCCGGAATCAATGGAATGCTGCCCATCGGCGCAAGCGCCGTGACAGCCCAATACTTGACAACCTGATCGACCAGAACCATGGCAGCTACTGCCAACAGCGTCATCAGAATCGTCATCAGGAAAGCCTCCTTCCAAAAAATGAGGCAGAGGAAATATCTCCCCTGCCTCAGCATGTGTGATAATTATCGGCTGATTACAGATGCACAGCGTGCACACAGGCACGGATGCTCTGCATTTTCACCGACCGTCGGATCATAGATCCAGCAGCGGGCACATTTCTCGCCTTCCATATGGCTGACAGCAATTTTGATGCCGCCAAGCGCTTCATATTCATCGCCTTCGCCTTCGCCGCTCTGGATGGAAACCGAAGAGACAATACACAATTTTGCCAGATCCTGACCACAGCTCTCGAGGAATTCCCTGCCTGCGTCGGACGCGGTAATGACAACGTTTGCCTCCAACGGTTTACCGATCAGCTTTGCGCCGCGCGCCTGTTCCAGTGCCTTGTTCACATCGTCACGAACCGCAATAATCTTTTCCCATCGAATCATAGCCGCTTCATCAAACGCCAGCGACGCATCATAAGAGGGCATATCATTGAACAGAATGTTATCCAAATCGTCGCCTTCCTGATGTGGCATTGCATGCCAGATTTCATCCGCAGTGAAGCAGAGAATAGGCGAAATCATGCGAACCAGCGCATCCAGAATGCGGTAAATCGCAGTCTGTGCAGATAAGCGGCTCACACCGTCATCACAATACAGGCGGTCCTTGATGACATCCAGATAGAAGTTAGACATATCGACAACACAGAAATTGTGAATTGCATGTGTAACGGTGTGGAATTCATAGCTGTCATATGCAGCACGGACACGACCAACCAAATCATTGCACTTCATCAGCGCCCATTTATCCAACTCAAGCATCTGGTCATAAGGAACCATCTGATCGACGGTAAAACCATCCAAATTGCCTATGATATAACGCGCTGTGTTGCGGATCTTGAGGTAATTCTGCGAGAGCTGCTTGAACATCTTCTTAGAGATTTTCATATCCACGCGGTAATCCGCCGAAGAAACCCACAGGCGCAGGATATCCGCGCCGGATTCCCTGGTGATTTCCTGGGGACTCATGCCGTTGCCCTTGGACTTCGACATCTTCTGACGCTCTTCATCGACAATCATACCGTGCGTAATGACAGTCTTATACGGAGCCGTTCCCTTTGTGGCAATGGCAGTCAGCATAGAAGACTGGAACCAGCCGCGATACTGGTCATTGCCTTCCAGATACACATCTGCCGGATAGGTCAAATCATCGCGCTCATCCATCACAGCTGCATGGCTGGAACCGGAATCAAACCATACGTCCATCGTATCGGTTTCCTTGGTAAACGAATTACAGCCACACTCACACTTGATATCATCGGTCAGGATGTCATTGGCATCCATATCAAACCATGCGCTTGTACCATGCTCGCGGAACAGGTCGGCAACCAACTGGATGGTCTTTTCGTTGACCATCGGTTTCCCACACTTCTTACAGAAGAAGATTGGAATCGGCACACCCCAGATACGCTGACGGGAAATGCACCAATCAGAGCGCTCCTGAATCATAGAAGTCATACGCTCTTCACCCCATGCCGGAATCCACTGGATGTCATGGCATGCCTTCACTGCATCATCCTTCATCGCGTCAACCGAACAGAACCACTGCTCAGTCGCACGGAAGATAATCGGATTTTTACATCTCCAGCAGTGCGGATAGGAATGCTCCATGGTTTCAACAGCCAGCAAAGCACCCTGCGCCTTCAGATCTTCCAAAATGACCGGATTGGTCTTTTCATAGTACATACCGGCATATTTGCCTGCATCTTCCGTTGCATACCCCTTGCTGTCAACCGGAACAATCATCGGGATTTCCGGATATTTCTGACAAACAATAAAGTCGTCTGCACCGAAGCCCGGCGCGGTGTGAACACAGCCGGTACCGGCATCCAATGTGACGTGCTCACCGACGATCACCAGAGAATCACGATCCATCAGCGGATGCTGCGTGGTAATATATTCCAGTTCAGAACCTTGAATTGTACCGACGATCTCATACGATTCGATACCGGAAGCCTTTGCAACAGAGGAAATCAAGTCGGTTGCCAGAACATAGATTTCACCGTTTGGCACCTTCACAAATGAATATTCAAAGTACGGATTGACAGAAATGGCAAGGTTACCCGGCAAGGTCCAGGTTGTCGTCGTCCAGATGACGAAATAAACGTTTTCTGTCGTGCCGAGGATTGCGCTGATCTTTCCCTTGTCATCTTTGACAGCAAACTTGACATAAATGGATTCACAGGTTGAATCTTTGTATTCAATCTCAGCCTCCGCCAGTGCAGTCTCATCGTGCGGACACCAATAAACCGGCTTCAGACCCTTGTAAATATAACCCTTCTTCGCCATTTCGCCAAAAACTTCGATCTGCTTTGCGACAAAGTCATTGGTCAATGTCAGATACGGATTCTCCCAGTCTCCCACAACGCCCAAGCGCTTAAACTGTTCGCGCTGTGTATTGACATGTTCGAGTGCAAATTCCTTACATTTCTCGCAGAACTCCTTGTTGCTGACCTTGTGTCGGTCCAGACCAAACGCAGCAATTGCCTGACGTTCAATCGGCAAACCATGGGTGTCCCACCCCGGAACATAGGGTGCTTTGTAACCGGTCATATTTTTATAGCGAATGATGAAGTCTTTGAGGATCTTATTGAGCGCATGACCCAAATGCAAATTTCCATTTGCATAGGGAGGACCATCGTGCAGAATAAACAGGGGTTTCCCCTCATTTTTCTTCATCAATGTATCATAAATATGATCCTCTTCCCACTTGGCCAAAAATTCCGGCTCGCGTTTGGGAAGCCCCGCGCGCATCGGAAAATCAGTTTTGGGAAGATGGATTGTGTTGTTGTAGTCCTGCGGCATTGAACCGTACTCCTTTCTAACTCTGGCGTTAAATCGCCAACCGCCAACGGGCGGAATCTCTATATCGCAAACAGCTTCCGCTGTTTATCGTCAAAAGTTATGTATTTGCGTCTGCCTGAGAGCCGCTCACTTCCACGGTGAACTGCGTCTCTTCCATGCCGGTTTTTCGGGAGGCATGGGATGCGTTGGCAAATATTTTTAATATATCATCCGGAATCTCCGTTCCGGAGGTATGCTGTTCACGCGGCACCACCGCCGGCTCTGCGGGACCTTCCACATGACTTTCTAATGTTTCGCTCTGCACAGTCTGTCCGGAAATCGAAGTAAATTCCATCCCAACCTGCTCAGGAATGGCCGCAATACGCTCACTCTGCTCACGAAACGCCCGCGTCATCTTATCGATAAACGACGCACACTCACGCTGCGCCAGACGCAAACGTGCCTGCTCCTGCGAGGCCTGAATCTGATACTGGCGGATAATTGCCTCGCATTGGCTGGATGCATCCGCTTTCATCTGTTCCACCTGTGCCCGTGCCCGGGCAAGCAGTTCTTCCGATTCATCTGTTGCCTTTTTTGTCGTCTGTTCCGCGACATTCTGCGCTGTCATCAATGCCTGACGAATCCCGCTTTCCACCCTGCGGTATTCCTCAATTTTGTCCACAAGAACCTTGAGTTTTGCCCGCAGTTCTGCATTTTCCTTTTCCAGCGCCTCCATATCATCCGCAACTTGATCCAACAGTGAATCGACACTCTTGATATCATATCCGCCAAAAACAGCCTTTTCAATGGCATACTCCCGCAATTCCCTGGAACTTAACATGTTGACCTCCTGAAATCCGGCAGTGCTCGACTGGCGGAGAATAACTGGAAAATGGCCGGGCAGAAAGAAACCCGGCCGGATAAAATCTGTGCGAATCAGCAATCAATACAATGCGTACAACAGACTCTGCGCCATTACCAGAATGAAAAACGCCAAAAGCGTTGAAAAATCGAGCGGCATGGTGCGAAGTGAACGAAATCGGCTGAGAAAGCTGCGGCAAGGCGCAACCATTGGTTCCGTAACGGTATACAGCAACTGACCGATGCGCGAATTCTGAACCTGTGGGAACCATGAGGCAATCGCACGGAACACAAGCAGCCATTGCAGCAAGCTAAGCAGCCTAATTGTGAGATAAACTATAATCATATCAGCATATCCTATGCTCCGACCAGAGAGCAACAGTCAGAATTTCATGCCGCTGTTTTGCAGCTCACTGATGAGATCATCACCGACAATCTCGACATCCAGCGGCGTAATCAGGTATGTATTGCTCGCAACGCGCTTGATCTTCCCCTCAATGGCATAGGTGACACCGCTCAGGAAGTCGAGCATACGTTTAGACACTTCCTTATCCGTAGATTCAAGGTTAAGTACGACGGTCATCTTATTTTTCAAATGATCGGCGATGTCGGCAACATTGTTAAACTGATCGGCTTTGACCAGAACAACAGCGAGCCGAGTTGTCGCACTGATGTTGACAACTCTATTATTTCTGCGCGATTGAACCTGTGTATGCGCTGCCTCAACGGGCGCGGATGCAGCAGACTCCGGCCGGCTGTAGTAGGACGGTTCTTCCGGCTCTGCGGACGCCATCGTTTCATCGTCCAGATCAAAGTCGTCATCATCCACTTCGCCGCTCACCCAGCGTTTGAAGTCATTCACTAATCCCATTTTCTGCTTCCTCCTGAATGGAACAATTCTTCCAAATATATCAATAATGGCGGGCGCCAAAAATAGCTGTACCCAGCCGGACGATGGTTGCCCCACAGGAAATTGCCTCTGTATAATCGGCACTCATTCCCATCGACAAGCAGTCCATGGTGATATTATCGTATTTTTTCGCCGATATGTCAATAAAGAGTTTGGACATTCTGTCGAAATAAAGAGTTTTTTCTTCATTTGGTTGCGTCCTTGGTGGAATTGCCATCAAACCTCGAACACGGACATGGTTTAATTTGGCAATTTGCTCGGTGATAGAAAACAGCTCATCGGGATCAATGCCCAACTTGCTCTCCTCTCTGCCAATGTTCACTTCCAGCAGGATATCCTGACAAATTCCTGCCTTTGCCGCCTCCTTGTCAATGACGCGCGCCAGCTTGAGTGAACTCACGGACTCAATCAGGGAGACCTTACCGATGAGATATTTGACTTTATTGGTCTGTAGTGTGCCGATAAAGTGCAGCGGACAACCGTCATATGCGTGCTGTTCATATTTTCCCAGCAACTCCTGTACACGATTTTCACCGCATACATCTACGCCCGCCGCAATCGCCGCACGCACACGCTCTGCGTCATTCATTTTTGTCGCTGCAACCAGTGTAATATCCTCCGGACGACGTCCAGCTTCCACTGCGGCTCTGGCAATGCGCTCCCGCGCCTGTGCAACGTTTTCTTCAATCTGCCTGCGTTCTTCCTCTGTCATTTCATTACCTTCTTGTCATCCAAGTCTTTTGCTTCCACAATGATGTCGTCTCCTGCAACCAGGGAATCATTCCCCGTTACATTCTGCTCGACAATATAAAAATCCTCGCCTTCGAACAACGGATTGATGTTCTTATACCGCGCCACATCGTTGGACAAAACATACACGCCCATCTCATCATCCTGCATACGGACAGCAGATTTCGGCACTTTGAGACCCGAATACGACGCCACGATCACCGTTGCGCTCTGCTTACGCATGGATATGAGATCCTCATTGATCTCCTGCGACTGGAAAATTACCAATGTGTCTTCGCTGTCCGCGTCATCTCGAATCGATGTAACAGTCGCTTGCACATCCTGATTGACCTGTGCAAAGCGCAGTTTTACGGTGCTGCCCTGTGACAGATGCTCTGCATTTGAATCCGACACCTGCGCTGCAAAATACCACGTATAGCCGGAAACAATCTTACCTTTGTTGGAATCTGTGGATTTCTTCTCATTGACCAGATTTCCCAGAGAAGACAGCGTGAGATCTTCGATCACATCCGGTGTGAGAACCTCCTCATAGCCGTCAACTGACTCGCAGAAATACCCCGCATACGGCGAAGTGATTTCCGATGTATTGCCATCCAGCCGTTGCTCCAGAGATTCCGCCTGTGCTTCCAGGCTTGCAATTTCCGCATCAATGTCATCGGTCCCGCCCTCCAGCGAACCGCTTTTCAATGCCAGCTGGCGCAGTTCCGAGACGAGCGACGCAATCTGTCCCAGCGACGCACCTTCTGCCTCGCTGCTGATCGCATTCATCTGCCCTATGATTTTCTGATTGAGCTGACTGGAATTGGTGCTCGTGGAAGACATCGTGCGCAATGTTTCCAACTGATCGATGTTATCGCGTATGTTTTTGAGCTCCCGGCTGACGGTCAGCGCGTCCTCGTCTTTATATTCTGTGATAAGCGAAGCGCCCTTTGCAACTTTATCGCCATCAGAATAATTATATTGTACCGTATCGCCCTCTACAATATCAATGACATTTTCCTCGCGGATAAAATACCCCGTCGTTGAAAATGAATCGTCCGTCACGATCTGAACGGCTGATGTCGTCCGGATTGGATTGTAATGGTTGACGATAAAGCTGACTGCACCGTAAATCAAAATCAATGAAAAAACAATGACTGGTACGCGGAGCGTTTTATTCATTTTTATCTTTCCGATCCGCCATACGCGGCTCGTATTTTTTTTGGAATTTCTCCGTGAAAACGAAGACCATTTGAATGCCATAGAAAGATACTCCTATCGGCAGTTCAGGTTTATCCTGTCACCAATTCCTTCCGACCGCCGGACATGTCCAGTCTGCGCTGGGGTATCACCGTGGAAATCGCATGTTTGTAAATCATTTCCTGTTTTCCATCGCAGTCAAACAGAATAATGAAGGTATCAAACCCGCGTACAATGCCGCGAAGCTGGAACCCATTGGTCAAAAAGATGGTCAGCGGAACCTTCTCCTGCCGCGCCTTATTCAAAAAGGTGTCCTGTAAATTGATTTCAGTTTTCATTATAGAGCAATCCTCCCGAATTGTATAGATACTTTTCATATGGTACACCCCGGGCAGCTAAAATTTCTGTCGCTTGCTGGAGAATTGCGGAAAATTCATCGGGAGAATTGTAATACAACCAATGCACGCGGGGATCACGCCGCAGCCAGGTCAGCTGCCGTTTGGCGTAATTGCGCGAGGCACGTTTGAGCGTGTCGAGACACGCTGGAAGCGCTGCCTCCCCACGCAGATATGGCAGCAATTCCTTGTAACCAATGGCCTGTCCCGCCGTGCCGGTCAATTTCCCATCCTCCCACAGACGGCGCGCCTCTTCAATCAGCCCCAATTCAACCATCTGGTCAACACGCCGGTCAATGCGGTCATACAATGTCTGGCGTTCTGTCGGGCACAATCCAAACAGGATCGCATCATATTTTGGTTCAGGTCGTTTGTTGCGTGCATTCAGCTCGCCAATGGTTATGCCAGTCTGCTCATACACTTCAAGGGCGCGCACAACACGTTTGATATTGTTTTCATGTATGCGTTCAGCGGATTCCGGATCGACCGTACGCAGCATTTCATGCAGGGCATGCGCCCCCTGTTCGCGTGCAATCGCGTTATATTTCTCACGCGACGCCGTATTGGTTTCATCGCCGGAAAATGTACTGCCCTCGATCAATGCATCCAGATACAGTCCGGTACCGCCGCAGACAATCGGGATTTTTTCACGCGCGAGAATATCCTGTGCACAGGCATCTGCCATCTGCTGATAGCGCGCCACGGAAAAACTCTCCCCTGGCTCAGCTACATCGAACATGTGATGCACCACGCCGTCGCGTTCTATCATGTCAGGCTTTGCCGTGCCGATGTCCATACCGCGATAGATCTGCATCGAATCGGAAGAAATGATTTCTGTATCCAGCTTTTTCGCCAGCGCAATGGACAGCGCCGTCTTGCCCGATGCTGTTGGACCTGCAATACAAATCAGCTTTTGTTTCATCACTGGTTCACCCGTTTAAACATTTTATCCAACTCATATTTGGTCAAACGCACGGTGACCGGTCTGCCATGCGGACAGCAGGTAACTGCCGGATCGGAGAGTACGCGGTCACACAGCGATTGCATCTCCTGCATACTGGTCTTACTGCCCGCTTTCATGGCAGCCTTGCACGACACAGTATGAATCAGATCATCCAGACGATCGGGCACTGGTGTGCGCCGATCCATCAGTTTTTGCGCCATTTCCGATACGGTTACGGGAATATCCGCCGCGTCGAGATAGGCAGGCGCTTCACGCACTGCAATGCTGTGCTGTCCGAACGATTCCATGACAAATCCCAACGCCTGAATCTGTTGCATTCCGTCTATCACAGCGGCATATTCCTCTCCAGACAGATCTACGACAACCGGAGCAAGCAACATCTGCGTGGGAATGTCCGTTTTTTCGCGCAATTGGTTGAACAATATGCGTTCGTGCGCGGCATGCTTGTCAATCAGGATCAGTCCGTCAGCATCCTCGGCGACGATATAGGTCTCAAAACAACTGCCAATCACACGCGCAGACGGCTGATCGAACATTTCCTGGATATCCTGTGCTTCTGTCTGCCCGTCGCATACGGCGGGAGGGGTTTCCCCCTCAGGCTGTATCGTCGGCTTTTGTTGAGGGATTTGCGGCGCAAACACATCGATTTTTTTTGATTCCTCTGTTTCATGCTGCATGTGCATTGCCTGCTCGTCGCGGTCATCTACATCGACAAACGGAAGAAATCCCATTTTACGCGATGTCGATGGTTCCACGATGCGGTATGCAGATGCATGATTCATCGCCTCATTCGGCGAGAGCTTAGGCGAAGATGGAGCGGAGACAGACGTGCTGTAATCAAATTTGGATGCCCTCGGAATGGAAATCACAGTCTGTTCTGCTTTTTCCAGCGGCGCAGCCGCCGCCCGATCAGGCAACTTTGCCTGGATCTCAGGAATGTTGTCATCCCCTGCCAGCGCATTTTTACACGCCGCATAAACAGCGGAAAATATTTGTTTTTCCTGTGCAAATTTGACTTCTATCTTTGCCGGATGAACGTTGACGTCCACTTGTGACAGCGGAAGCTGAATGCACACACAGCCATAGGGATATTTGCCTGTAATGATACTGTTGCGGTATGCCTCCTCCATCGCCGCCTGAATCAGCTTGGATTTTACAAATCGTCCATTGACAAAAAAGTGCTGATAGGTTCGATTTGCACGCGGGGCATGTGGCTTGGAAATATATCCCCAAACCTTGATGCCATCTCGCTCAATTTCCGGCATCTCAATCAAATTTTTTGACAATTCTTTGCCAAACACACCAAAGACCGCATGTTTTAACCCGCCGCCGGACGAATGGAATACATCCTTTCCATCTCGAATGCACCGAAACATGATCTCCGGATGACTTTCTGCGGCATGTTCTACAACCGACAGGACATATCCTGCTTCCGTAAAATCTTTTTTCAAAAATTTCATGCGAGCAGGCGTATTATAAAACAAATCGCGGACGACAAATGTCGTGCCTTCCGGACAGCCCGCCGGTTCGTTCACAATGATTTTTCCTCCTGCGACAGACACATGGACTCCCTCCACACAACCCGCCTGTTTGGTGAACAGATCGACATGGGATACGGCGCAAATGGCAGCGAGGGCTTCTCCACGAAAACCCAATGTGCCGATGGCCGCCAAATCTTCCCGTGTGCGGATTTTGCTTGTGGCATGGCGGCGAAAGGCGATTGGCGCATCTTCCGGTGACATGCCGCAGCCATTATCACAGATGCGCAGGTAAGAAATACCGCCATGTTCCAGTTCAACTGTAATTTGTGTCGCTCCAGCATCAATGGCATTTTCCACCAACTCTTTGCACACAGACGACGGGCGTTCGACCACTTCACCGGCGGCGATCAGATCCGCCATGTGCGAATCCAGTTCATGAATGACTGCCATACGCGTCCCTCCTTCCGATCACTCGACCATTTTCTGCAATTCATATATCAAATTGAGCGCCTCAATCGGTGTCATGGTATTGACATTGACCTCACGCAATTTTTCTGCAATCTCATCCGATTTCATTCCCATCAGAGAAATCTGATCGTCTTCGGGTTCGTCTGCAATCTCATGCAAATCAATTTTCGGCGCAGTAGCTTCCAATTCTTTCAAAATCTGTTTGGCGCGGCGCAGCACCGGTTTGGGAACACCTGCCAGCTTCGCAACTGCAATGCCATAGCTGTCGTCCGCGCCTCCCGGTACAATTTTGCGCAGGAATGTGATATCATCCCCCCGTTTTTTGACCGCAATGTTGTAGTTTTTGACGCCGTCAATCAGATCTTCAAGCGCTGTCAGCTCATGGTAATGCGTGGCAAACAGGGTGCGTGAACCCAGCTTTTTGACGTCTGCAATATATTCCACAACGGCACGCGCGATGCTCATGCCGTCAAACGTAGATGTACCGCGCCCAATTTCATCCAAAATGACAAGACTAAATCGTGTCGCACCTGTCAAAATATCCGCCACTTCGCTCATTTCCACCATAAACGTGGATTGTCCGCTCGCCAAATCATCCGATGCACCGACACGCGTAAACACACGGTCCACAATGCCGATGCGGGCGGATTTCGCCGGGACAAAACAACCCATCTGCGCCATGATGGTAATCAACGCAATTTGACGCATATACGTGGATTTACCCGCCATATTCGGACCTGTAATAATCGCCACACGGTTTGCACCGTCATCCAACAACGTGTCATTTGCAATAAACATCGTATCGCGCAACATGCGCTCGACAACCGGATGCCTTCCATCCCGGATATCGATCACAGATGAATATTCAACCTCTGGACAACAATAATTGTACAGCTCCGCCACTTCAGCCAATGCGCACAACACATCGGTCTGTGCAAGTGTCTGCGCTGTGGTCTGAATGCGATGCACAGCGGCGGAAATCTGTTCACGCACTTCGGTAAACAGTTGGTATTCTAAATCCGTGATATGCTCCTGCGCCTGCAAAACTGTATTTTCATATTGCTTTAACTCTTCCGTGATATAGCGTTCACAGTTTGCAAGCGTCTGTTTGCGGACATAATGCGCCGGAACACTGTCTGAGTATTGGCGCGATACTTCAATATAATAACCGAACACACGATTGTATCCAACCTTCAATTTTTGAATGCCGGTTGCTTCGCGTTCCCGCTGCTCAATTTCTGCGATGGCGCCCTTACCTCCGGAAGCGATATCACGCAAGCGATCCAATTGTTCGCTGTAGCCAGCACGGATAAATCCACCCTCGCGCAGGGAGAACGGCGGTTCATCGACAATTGCAGATTGAATCAATGTTTTGACATCTTCCAGTTCATCCATTGATTCACACAGTACCTGCAACATGGAGGTGCTGCACTGCGCCAGTTGTGCACGAATTGCAGGTATATGCTCCAGCGTCACACACATGCTGCGCAAATCGCGGCAATTTGCCGTACCATAGACAATGCGGCTGATCAGACGCTCCATATCAAACACCTGCCGCATCTCGTCAGCCAGTGCGCTGCGGCACAAAAAATTATCTTTCAGCTCACCGATAGCCTTTTGGCGCTGGACGATCTGATTTGGATTGCGCAACGGTTTGGCCATCCATTGCCGCAACAGGCGCGCACCCATCGCTGTATGCGTCTTATCCAGCACCCACAACAGCGAACCTTTTTTTTCTTTTGTGCGCATGGTCTCAAACAATTCAAGATTGCGCCGCGCATTCATATCCAATTCCAGGTATTGCCCCTGATGATATAGCTGGATCGTATCCAGGTTGGACAGATCCGATTTCTGTGTATCTGCAAGATAGATCAACAGCGCACCGACTGCACAGACCACTGCGGGATGGTTTTCCCATGCATCGCCGTCCAGGTCAGCAAACCGTGCGCGCACCAGCTTCATGCAGGTATCCAGCTCATAATCTGCATCCGGTTTTTCCTCCACGCCGCATTCAATGTTATCATACAAAAAACGCATGAGCTGGTCTTCATTGGCAGCCGCCGGGTTGACCAGCGTCTCACGCGGCAAAAACCGTCCCAGTTCATTCATGGCATAGACAGTCAGACCGCTGCCAGTCATGTCCGTCGCCAACATTTCTCCCGTCGTGATATCCGCAAAACACACGCCCACACCAAATGCGCTCAGATAGACAGATGCAATATAATTGTTGCAGTCCTCCTGAAGCATGGAATCTTCAATCACGGTTCCGGGTGTAATGGTACGGACGATTTCGCGCCGCACCAATCCCTTTGCTTTTTTCGGATCTTCAACCTGTTCGCAAATATGCACTTTGTGCCCGTTTTTGACCAGCTTTGCGATATAACTCTCGCAGGAATGAAACGGAATTCCGCACATCGGTGCGCGTTCCTCCTGTCCGCAGTCGCGTCCGGTCAGTACAAGATCCAACTCCTTTGACGCAATTTCTGCGTCTTCATAAAACATCTCGTAAAAGTCGCCCAACCGATACAGCAAAATGCCGTCACAGGTATTTTTAATTTCAAAATATTGCCGCATCATCGGCGTCAATTCAGCCATGGTATCCCTTTCCAATTTCCCTGCCATATAGGGCACGCAGGGAGGTCTGTTCGATGATCACATCGACAAAATCGCCGATGTTCAGGTTTTTACCCCGCACCAATACAAGCAATCCGCCGTCTGTACGACCGCAATGTGTGTATTCACTGCCCTGTTTGCCGTTGGACAAACCGTCAATCAGCACAGTCAATTGTCTGTCCTGATATGCAGCCTGGCGCTGCTGGTTGATCGTCTCCTGCAATTGCAACAGGCGGTTAAAACGATCCTGTTTCTCCTGCGCAGTCGTGTCATCGGGCATGTCCGCCGCCGGTGTGCCGCTGCGCCTGGAATACAGGAACGTATACAACTGGTCATACTGCCCCTGACGCACGACATCCAACGTGCCCTGGAAATCCTCTTCCGTTTCACCGGGAAATCCCACAATAATATCAGACGACAGCACAAGATCCGGCATATCGCTCCGCGCCTGTTCGATGAGCGCGAGGTACGATTGTTTTGTATAGCCGCGATTCATCTTTTTGAGCACTGCATCCGAGCCGGACTGAAATGGCAGATGCAACTGATGGCAAATGTGTTTGCCTCCCGCCATCACTGCAAACAGCTTTTTCGAGGCATCCTTCGGATGACTTGTCATGAAGCGCAAACGGTACTCCCCCGGCACAGCATCCAACCGGGTGAGCAAATCGGCAAAATCCATGCCGATATTTAAATCCTTTCCATAGGAATTGACATTCTGTCCCAACAGTGTGATGTCCTTATAACCCGCCGCAACCAATTGCCGCAGTTCAGCTTCGATGTCTTCCGGCTGCCGGCTGCGTTCTCTGCCCCGCACATACGGCACAATACAATACGTACAAAAATTATTGCAGCCATACATAATGGACAGCCATGCATGACACCCTTCATCACGCTGTACAGGCAATCCCTCGGCAATTTCGCCCTTTGGATCGCCCGAGATATCAAAAATACGTTTGCTGCCGTTTAACCGCCGCAGCAGCAGCTCCGGAAAACGCCACAGCATATGTGTGCCAAACACAATATCCACACGTGGATAACTTTTTTTGATTTTTTCCGCAATGTGTTCCTGCTGTACCATACAGCCACACATACAGATCGTGATATCCGGACGGGTTTCCTTGATATGCGTATACTGTCCCATGATGCCAAATACACGTTTTTCCGCATGCTCGCGCACAGCGCAGGTATTGACTACAATGACATCCGCCTGTACCGCATCCTGCGTGCGCACATATCCCATCTGCGCCAACATGCCTGCAATGCGTTCGGTATCCGCTTCATTCTGTTGACAGCCGAACGTCTGGCAGTAAAAACGCGGCGGCTCCGGACGCAGTGCATTGCGCCGGCTGAGCTGTTCGATGCAGTCCAATTGATGCGCAATGTCGGTCTTTGATACTTGTCTTGAGGTAAAATCTATCATATTCTTATTTCTATCCCATTATTATCGAAATTCATTTAGCTGTGCGTCGTATACCATCAGATGATGATAAGTTGCACCGTCCGGTGCATACTGCGGCAGCTCACGAAGGATGAGTTTGGTGAGATATTCCGGGCTGAGATTGTTGTTCCCCGCACCCAGAATGGTATACGCACGCACACAATCGCGATCCGCTTCCAACGTAATGCCGCGCATATAATCGCGAATATTGACTTCTTTCTCACCGCGTTTGGATCTTTTTAAAATTTTTAATTCATCACGCGCAAACAATTCATTTGCTGCATCGACAAATCCTTCCGGCACACCGCCGTCAAATTCCCAGGTGATTTCAAATTTGGAATACGCAATGTCGCGCACTTTGCGCCCGCCGTCGTCCAACGGATAGATTTCCTGTACAGACAACCCCGATGGCATAACCGCATTCAGCCGCTGCACCGCATCCGCCGGAATTTCATCCGCTGTACAATTAAAATCGACAAATTCCCATTCGCCGGAATATCCCGTAGACAGCGGCAATGCAACCGAGATATAAATATGCGGATTGAATCCCTCCGTGTACCACACCGGCAAATGTGCGCGCGCAATCGCACGCTGCATGCAGTGCATCAGATCAAGGTGTGAAATATAAGCCGCTTCATCCGTCTTGGAAAAGCGCATTCTTGCTTTAAACATGGCAGGCACATCCTTTCATTAAGCTGACAGCGCCGCAGCCCGCACAGGTTTCAAGACAGGATGGCGTCGGTTCTGCACGCCGTGAGCGCTCCCATTCACGTTTGAGGTGCTCTTTGCTCGTACCGCAGCCGATGTGATCCCATGGAAAGACTTCATCCAGCGGACGCTGGCGGTTTGCATAAAATGCCGGATCCAAACCACACATATGGAACGCATCCAGCCATTTATTGTAATCAAAACACTGATCCCAACCGTCCATCTTACAGCCGGACTTCCATGCGGTATACAGTGCGTCCGCTGTGCGGCGGTCACCGCGCGCAAAAACAGCTTCCAGATAACTGGTGTCTGAATCGTGCCAGCGAAATGTGACGTTTTTGGTTTTCATGACAGTGCGCAGATAGGCCGTCTTTTCATCCAATTCTTCCTTTGTCACCTGTGCATCCCACTGAAACGGGGTCTGCGGCTTGGGTACAAAACAGGAAGCAGACGCTGTAATACGCACGCCACGCGCTTTGTTCGGCGTATTACACTTCCAGCAATATGCGATGTCGCGGCAAAGCTGTGCCATCTCATCGAAATCTTCATTGGTTTCGGTCGGCAAACCCATCATAAAATACAGTTTGACATTGTTCCAGCCGCCTTTAAAAGCATACGTACATGCATTCAGCAGATCCTCCGCCGTCAAATTCTTGTTGATGACATCGCGCAGGCGCTGGCTTCCTGCCTCCGCCGCAAAGGTCAAACCGCTCTTGCGCACCTTTTGTACACGTTCCATCAATTCAAGGCTGAATGAATCCGCACGAAGGGATGGCAGAGACAGGCTGACACGGCGTGATTCACAGAAATCCAGCAGTTTATCTGCCAGTTCCGGTAATTGCGAATAATCGCTCGTAGACAGTGATGAGAGCGAAATTTCCTCGTAACCGGAATGTTCCAACACTGCTTCCGCCTGTCGGAGCAATGTTTCCACACTCTTTTTGCGCAACGGACGATACGTGTGACCGGCCTGACAGAAGCGGCAGCCGCGCGGACAACCGCGAAATAGTTCGACCATCGCGCGGTCAAAAACAATGTCCGTAGACGGCACGACAAAATATTCCGGATAATACATGTTGTCCAAGTCTTGAACAATTCGCTTTTGTACAAATTCCGGTGCACCATCCTTTGGGGTGACCGCCTTGACTGTACCGTCGTCGTTATAACTGACGTCGTACAGCGATGGGACATACACGCCGTCAATATGACAGACGCGCCGCAGAAATTGATCCTTGCTCCAGCCCTCCTGTTTTGCCTGACGGTACAAGTCAATAAATTCGATCATGACTTCTTCGCCGTCACCGATCTGGAACGCATCCACAAACGGTGCAAGCGGTTCGGGATTGTACGCACACGGACCGCCGCAAACGACCAAATTCTTCAATCCTTTGCGTTCACTGGCATACACCGGAATGCCGCCGAGGTCCAGCATATTCAAAATATTCGTAAACGACAGCTCGTATTGCAGTGTGAATCCGAGAATATCCAGTTCGGATATGCTGTCACCGCTTTCCAGACCATACAGCGGGATATTTGCCGCGCGCATCTCGTCTTCCATATCGATCCACGGTGCAAACACACGCTCACACCACACACCATCCTGTGCATTGAGCAAACCGTAGAGAATGCGGCTGCCAAGATGCGACATACCCACCTCATACGTGTCAGGAAAGCACATGCCAAAACGCAGATCGACCTCATTTCTGTCTTTGACGACAGAACCCCATTCACCTCCGACATAACGCGCCGGTTTTTGCACACGTGGGAGTATTCGCTTGAGCTTTCGGGAGAGCTTCATATCAGTACCTCATCAAATCGTAGTTTGTCCATTCCAAAAGAAAGGAGCTCTCCGACCGGCTGACCGAAGAGCCCGCTGTTTGCAGGGTTCAGGCTGATTTGCACACACATGCACATGTTTACTGTGTGTCATCCGACTGTTCAGGTTCAGAATCTTTCTGTTCGCCCTCTGTGCCGAACAGCTTCTGATGGCGCTCAAAATCTGTGCGCCGTTCGCAGTATGCATGTTCAAGACGCAGCGTTTCCTTGAGCAAAACCTCCAATTCCGAAGAATAGGCGTCCAATTCCTCCGCTGCCCCCAACTTTGCAAATGAGATGATTTTCAAATATTTGCCGACTGCCAGATGCAGCTTGACCTGTGCGCGGTTCAACTCGCCATATTCCATCTCATTGATAATCTGCTGAAGCTCCGCGCGAATGCCCAATGTCATGAGCTGAAATACCACACGGTCAGACGGCACAATCAGACGTGTCTCATATCGCGTCAATAGCTGCTCAAGCAGTTTGTTGTTCGCTTCATGCATCTTGTGCAAGTCTTCCAGTTTATACGAATGCATTTTCAAACCCACGGATTCTTCGGTCAGACGGATTTCTTCCATCTCCTCCGGCGTAATGTCCAAATCATCCAGAAATCCTGTGGTACTGTATTTTGTGATCGCAGCGCGCATCGCCTTATACAGATTTGCCATGCAGTAAACCTGCCGTTCACAGTCTTCAAAATACAGCTTTGCTTTGTTGAGCTTGGCCTCGATCCGCTCCAGATCTTCCGCAGCTTCCGTCTCACGGTTGGCGTATTCCGCGATAATGGCTTCGCGCTCTTCGGTCACCTGTTTATGAATGGCGATGATAATGTCATCTTTTCTGGCAATCGTATCTTCACGTGCACGCAGTTCTTCCTGCGCTTCCGTCAGTTTTGTCTCCAACTCCTGTAAACGCGCTTGCGCATCCGCAATCTTTGCATTGGTGGCATTCAGCGATTCGCGTGCGCCCAGCAGTTCTTTCATGGTCTCAAACATTGGTGTATCTCCTATCCAGACTCAACTGTTATATCAAAATCAAAATCTGATTAAAATCAAGGTTATTGTACTACTTAAACGCCATTTTCGCAATAGGTTCCTCAAATTCCAGCGAAAAAGCCGGAGAAATTTCTCCGGCTTTTGATATCGGCTTTGACAATTCTGCGCGCTTGTGTACATCAGCGGCAGTGTGACGGACGCTCACAGCAGCAGTTGTCGCAATCAGATTGCCGACCGCCTGAATCCGAACCATCGCGTCTGGGTGGGAAAAATTCTTCCACCGGGAAATCAAACCGCTCAAACATATCGCATGGATCTTGCGCACGTCCGCAGTTTGCATCTTCGCCGGTACAACTGCAATCTTTCGCAGGCATGCAGATATCGTATGCTGGCATGAGCAACTGAATATCGCGTTCCAGTCGGATGATCGAAAACTGTCCGAGCGTAACATACAACTGTTTGACGTCGGTATCCAGAATGATGTCATCCCCAAACAGGCGTCCAATGTTTTCCGGCACTTTGTTCAGCTCACAATAACAACCACAACGGCAACCTGGTTCCACCATCTTTGCCGAAAGAATCAGCGGGTCAAGTGTTTCTGTTTGTGCCGCAGCAATCGGAACAATCGTTCTCCTTTCGCCAAAATATGCGCACGGTACGGTCTTGTTCCACCTCAATGCGGGACAACAAACGAGTGAGTTGCGCATGCGTTAGCGTACGAATCCAAGACGGTTGCACTGGCACGAGATCATGCAGGCAATGCTCCAACAAATCGAACGCGATCGTTTCCGGGATGCTCACGGCATTTGTACAGGTGTTTTTATTGCGGTCATGATGCCAACACATCCAGTACCGCTGTCTCCCCCGCGTGCGCGGGGAAAATATACCCCCACATGTGCCGCAAACAATGAGACCGCTGAGCGGCAGTGTCGCGCGGCGGCTTTGATTCCATTGTCCACCAGATGCTGCAATCTTTTTCCGCCGTGCCATCTCCTGCTGGACAGCATCAAACCATGTGCGCGGGACAATGGCCCAATCCGGACGCTCATGTGAAAACCATTCGCTCTGCGGCAGCGGTTTGACTGTGCCATCCAGATAATCCACAACCGTACTTCGATGATTGACCAATGTGCCGCAATACACCGGATTGCACAGGCAACGGCGCACACCGCGCGATTCCCACTGTTTTCCCAACTTGGTCGGTGTGCCCATCCGATTGAGTTCCTGTGCAATGCGTGCCGCACCCCAGCCGTCCAAATATCGAGCAAACATGAATCGAACCGCTTCCGCTTCCGCAGAACAGATGCTCAAGGTAAACAAATCCAGACGATCATAGCCGTACAGCATGGGCGGCACACGTCCCTTTTTCGCGTTGAGTTCTTTGCCGAATTTTACACGTTTGGAGAGATTTGCGCTCTCTTCCTGTGCGAGAGACGCATAAACCGTCAGAATAAATTCCGAATCGCCCAAGCTCTCCTGTCCGGATGACAAAAAACGCACGGCAATCCCCTGTTTTTTAAGCGCACGGATTGCCTGTAGACAATCGACAGTATTGCGTGCAAACCGGGAAATGTCCTTGACCGCCACAAGATCAAAAACCCCACACGCAGCATCGGACAACATACGCATAAATTGTTCCCTTCTGCGAAGCTGCCTGCCGGACACACCTTCATCGGCATAGACTGCGGCAAGCTCCATCCCTTCCCGCGCAGCATACTGCTCAAAAAATTCCTTCTGATGCATTAAACTGTCCAATTGTCCCTCTTTTTTTGTCGAAACACGGCAATAGGCTGCGAGACGTATTGTTTTATTTGTCATCTCGACAGTCCTCCAGTTCCTGTAAAACTGCCAAAATTGATTGCCTGCACTGCATATGATCGGACTGTACACGATAATCTGCTGAACTCAAACGTTTGCCCATAGTCATCCCTCCTCCCTGATGTTATATGCAAATTATCATTGCGTTTTGCTCCAAAACCGCCTACAATAACAACGAAAGGAAGGAATCGCCATGAGAAACACCACACTGTGTTATATCGAACAAAATGGTAAGTATCTGATGCTTCACCGCACAAAAAAAGAAAATGACCAGAGCCATGACAAATGGTTGGGGATCGGCGGCAAATTTGAGGACAAGGAAAGCCCGGAAGAATGCATCCTGCGCGAGACGCGCGAGGAAACCGGTCTGACCCTGACAAGCTACCGCTACCGCGGCATTGTCACCTTCGTCTCGGATATCTGGGAAACGGAATATATGCATTTGTTTACTGCAGATGGGTTTACAGGTACCCTGACAGACTGCGATGAAGGGGAGTGCCAGTGGATCCCCCGTGAAACACTGCTTTCACTGCCCATGTGGGAAGGCGATCGTATTTTCCTAAATCTGTTGTTCGACCCGAAACAACCGTTCTTTTCGCTCAAGCTGGAGTATCAAAAGGATACCCTGATCTATGCTGCAAAAGATGGCATTGCACTCCCGTTGAACTGAATCCCGTTCCGATTGCTGAGGCACATCGTTCAACAACTGCCTCCGGCTTGTTCGCACGTTCAATCGTCTGCGCATTGGGCGAGCCCCCCTGCGATGAGAAAATACGTGCAGAGCCTTCGCTGCCATACAGAATTGCGCGTTTGTCATAATAGGCAAGACCACACAACTCCTGTGCACAACCACAGCCTGTGCTGACCTCTGTGAAAATCTTGTAAAAATAGCGCACATCTATGCTGAAAAATCCCCGGTTGAAATCCACCGGCTGCACATCGATATCCACACACAACAGCTCTGCACGGCGCGGCTTAATGCTCGCTGAACGTTCCAGCAGTTCTTGTGAACTGCGCGTCAAATACACACGCAGGTCTCGAATGCATTCCTTTGAACGGCAGGCGTCAAAGATTTTTTTCGTGTGGGTGCACACGGCTTCCCGAATCTGAGTGTCACTGCACACTGGACCGGGTGTTACTCGTTCACTCATAACTTCTCCCTCCATGTCGGTAATTCTGGACTATACTATGCCGCACATGGGAAAAGGTGATTTCACAATGGAACCGTTATCAAGGAGGCTGATTTTATCACTGCACAAAACTATCAGACCTGGACACAGCCGCTGCGGCGCAGACCACGCCTGCTGCGCGCCATGCTGCTGCTCAACCGCATATTACCGCTGTTGCTCTATGCCCTGTATCCGATTCTGCTTTTGTCTCTGCTTTTTCAGCAGGATGACCGGTTTTTGCGCGTACTTCTCACCCCGGGCATATCCTTTGTCTTGCTTTCCATATTCCGCGACCGCTTGAATGCACCGCGTCCCTATGAAGCGCTGGACATCGATCCGCTGATTCATAAAAATACCAAAGGACATTCATTTCCCAGCCGCCATGTATTTTCCATCTCAGTCATTGCCTGTTCGTTTTGGTACATCCATCCGCCTGTAGGAATGGTCCTGATGTTCTTCGCTGTCCTTACGGCTGTGATCCGTGTGCTTGGCGGGGTACATTTTCCGCGCGATGTGATCGCAGGTCTCGCAATCGGCGTCCTTTCCGGCGTCATCGGTTTTGTGTTGCTGTAAAGGAGGGGGCGATCCTGTGTCTATCTATGTCATGTCCGATCTGCACGGCGACTGGGCACATTTTAAATTGATGCTGCTAAAAATCCGTTTTTCCAGTTCCGATCATCTGTATCTCATCGGCGATATCGTCGATCGCGGTCCGCACGGCATCAAATTGCTGCAATTCATCCGTCAACAGAACAACATGACCTTGCTCATGGGCAACCATGATATGATGCTGCTTCAAGGTCTTGCGCACTTCCACGAGTCGGGCGCCGAGGACTGGTTTGATCCACAAACCTACGCTGAGCTATGTCAGTTGTCCGATATGGAGCGCACACAGCTCGCACAATATCTCTCCTCCTTACCGCTGTTTTTGACGGTTTCCGCAGGCGGACAGGATTATTTCCTGGTGCATGCCTGTCCTGCACCAGACGGTGTGACTGGTGCTGACGCGTTGGAATACTTTCTTTGGGCGCGCGTCTCGCCCGAAAGCCAATTTGTCAAGCCAGTGATCGTGGGACACACACCAACAGCCTATTATCAGGATACCATCCCGCTGCGCATCTGGCGAAACAATAATCTGATTGACATCGACTGCGGAACTGCCTACCGTTCCATTCTACCCGGCGGCTGTCTGGCTTGCCTGCGTCTGGACGACAACAAGGAATTTTATGTATAACATAGTAATGCTGTCAGATATGTGATAAAATAACTGTACCGCATCAGAAATGCTATTCTTATAGAGGTGAAGAGATACTCATGAAAGAAATATGTGTAAGGGGCTGCTGCATTGGAACGGGCATGCCCAAAATTTGTATCCCGATTGTTGCGCGCACCATGCGTGAACTTTTTGCTCAGGCGCGTGCTACCAATAACAAAACATTTGACATTGTAGAATGGCGTGTTGATTGGTTTGAAGAATTTACCGATCCCGATATCGTTTGTCGAGCTGCGCGTGTACTGCGCGGTATTTTGGGCGAAAAACCCATCCTGTTCACATTCCGCACGAAAAAAGAAGGCGGTATGGCGGATATTGACACAAACTATTACATCGAATTAAACCGTATGGTTACATCCGAGCATCTGGTTGACATGATCGACGTCGAGTTGTTTACAGGCGACGACGTGGTTTGTCAGATCATTGCAAATGCACATGCAGCGAATGTCCCGGTCATCGTTTCCAGCCATGACTTTGAAAAGACGCCGCCGCATGACGAGCTGGTTGCCCGTCTTCACCGTGCAAAAGAACTCGGCGGCGATATCCTCAAACTCGCTGTTATGCCCCAGAACAGCCGGGATGTGCTCAACCTGTTGAGCGCAACGGAAGAGGTCTCCCGCACCAGCGAACGACCGGTTGTCACCATGTCGATGGGGGAATTGGGCATGATCAGCCGCCTGAGCGGTGAAATCTTCGGCAGTGCAATGACCTTCGGTACAATCGGCTATGCGTCCGCTCCCGGACAGATTGGCATTGAACCGTTGCGCGAAGCGCTGGAGCTGCTGCACCACAAGTAAATCATCAACCATGCAAAAGCCGCGGAGCATCGCCCCGCGGCTTTATTTTTAATCCTCTGCAACCTTTGCAATATATATGGTGCGGTTTGGAAGTGTTCCGTCCGCATCTGCGCTATCCTCGTTGTACACAGTTTTATAGTCGCTGTCAGCATATGCCTCATATCCGTCCGGTGCTTCTATCAAAACCGAAACGCCATCTGGCACAGCAACGGTTTCTCTCGATCCATCCGGATAGCACAGCGTAAATTCACGACTCCAGTCTGCTTTGCAGATATCCTTCCGCATAAAATCTGGCAAGGATACCATCGTATTGTTATACGTCATACAACGCGAACGCGTGCATTCCTTCACTGTACCCTCGGCATCTGTGAAGTGATACGTGCGGAATACATCTAAAATGCGAAGGGTTTCCTTCTCCACGTCGTATTCCTGTGTTGTATACGTATATTTTCGACCGGCGCTGTCAGTAAAAGACATCGCAGAGATATCTGTAACAATGTGGTAGGTATCCCCGTTGTCAGTACAGGAAATCATCGTTTCTTTGCTGTTGTATTCGCCAAAACCATATTGATTGAACAGTTTTTCGGCATAGGTTGTGTCATTTCCGTCGTTTTTCTCCGGATCGTCCGCCAAAATCATCAGCACGGGTTCTTCCTCTTCTGTCAACGAAGCGGAATAATTGACGCCCTCGCGGGCGAAATAATAATGGAATGACATGTCCTCCCTGCGAAAGCGTGAAACCAGCCCAAGATCATCATCCCAATACAACGTCAACAGTGAATTGGTTTCCCTATTGTCCGGTCCTTCGCGCAGACAAGTGCTCAGAGAAGGCTGTATGTCTGCCTCCTCATATGCCTGCAATGTATTCGCAGCATAAATTTCTTCCAGTGTCGGCGTTCCGTCCGGGAGCGCCGCACTTCCCGTATCTTCATTCGATGCCGTGCCACAGCCTGCCAGCAGAACAGTCATACAGGATGCAAGCACAAGTGCGGCAATTCGTTTCAAATTCATACTATGATCTCCATTATTTGCCTAAAATCTCTGTGTAACTGGCACAGGTTCAATGCATATAGTATCATATTTCCCGCGCTGATTCAAGAAATGTATGCCATGGATGCAAACAAAAAGGCTGCCACCGCAGCCTTTTGCCAGGATTCGTCTGTCATTCACCAAAAAACCGCTTGATTTCAATTGCAGCAGTTTCTTCAGAATCCGAACCGTGAATGAGATTTTCAGTTGTCGTGTTGGCAAAGTCACCGCGGATTGTGCCTGGCAGCGCCTCGCCAAACCGGGTGGCTCCCATTAGCATACGCATACCAACAATGGCATTTTCACCCTCAACAATCATTGCCAACACCGGACCGGAAGTCATATATTCGACCAGCTCGGGAAAAAATGGCTTGTCTGCGATATGCGCATAATGTTCCTTCAAAATCGTCTCATCCAGCGTTTTCAGTTCACAGCGCACCATATGATAACCTTTTTTCTCAATACGGGAAATGATTTCACCTGCCAGACCGCGCTGAAGTGCATCCGGCTTGAGCATAATATATGTCTGCTGTACCATCGTTCTCTATCTCCTCTCAAAATCAATAGATATCTCAAAATGTATTATACCGTTTTTGCATTGGAAATACCAGATATTTCACACAAAATTTTCCTTTGATTACAGCGCTTGAAACATTTGACAACCTTGCTTGCCAGTGGTATAGTATTGTGGAATGTAAATCAGACAGTTCGATTGCACCATCCTGTCTCTAAACAAAACCAGGGCTACTGTATTTGTGATACGCTATCCGATACAGCAGGCCTTCACGCCTGCTTTTTTTGTTTGCTTTGAAGGAGATTCTATGTATTATTTAAAAGCGGAGACCAGCTTTGATGCGGCGCATTTTCTCGCTCAGTATGAAGGCAAATGCCGTAACATCCATGGACACCATTGGATTGTGCAGCTTCGCGTATGCGGTGAAACATTGCAGGATTCAACGCAGGAAAATGGCATGCTCGTGGATTTTTCCCAGCTCAAGGGAGATTTAAAAGCAATGGTCGAACCATTGGATCACACGCTGATCTACGAAGCAGGTACACTGCATACACGTACGCACAATGCGCTCACGGAAGATGGTTTTTCCCTGACAGAAATCCCATTCCGCCCGACTGCGGAAAATTTTGCAAAATATTTCTTTGACTGCGCGGCAGCGCTCGGATATTGTGTCTCAGAAGCGACGGTATACGAAACGCCAAACAACTGTGCCTCCTACATCGGAGAGAAAGGCTGACATATGACAAAATTTCATGTAGCGGAAACGTTTGTCAGCATCAATGGCGAGGGCACACGCGCCGGACAACTCTCCGTTTTTGTCCGCTTTACCGGCTGCAATTTGCGTTGTTCATTCTGTGATACGATGTGGGCAAACCATACAGATGCACCGCACACCCGGATGACAACAACAGAGATCTGCGACGCAGTGCGTAAGACAGGCGTACACAATGTCACATTGACGGGCGGCGAACCGCTGCTTCGTGAAGGCATGGCAGAGTTATTGCAAAAGCTGACAGAAAACCCGGCGCAGCACGTGGAAATTGAAACCAATGGCAGCGTCGATCTCACGCCGTTTTTGGGTATCTCCCCCGCCATCACATTTACCATGGATTACAAACTGCCAGGCAGCGGCATGGAAACACAGATGCACACCCCCAATTTTGCATTGCTTACCAAAGGTGATACTGTAAAATTTGTCGCAGGCAGCCGGACCGATCTCAACCGCGCATTGGAAATCATCCGGCAATACGACTTGACCCACCGATGTCATGTTTATCTCAGCCCAGTTTTTGGACGCATTCAACCGGTGGAAATTGTAGAATTTATGCAGGAGCATGTACTCAATGACGTCACCATGCAGCTCCAGATGCACAAAATCATCTGGGATCCTGACCAGCGCGGCGTATAAGCGCCACAGAAAAGGAACGAAAGAATTATGGCTATTGATACCAATGCAATCAGAGAACATATCCGCGGCATTCTCATCGCACTCGGCGATGACCCTGACCGAGAGGGATTAAAAGATACGCCTGACCGCGTTGCACGTATGTACAACGAAGTATTCGAAGGCATGAATTATACCAATGAAGAAATCGCCCAGATGTTCGACAAAACCTTTGAAGATGAAATGGATTTTGTCAGCGATTCCAAAGATCTGGTTATTGTCCGAAATATCCAATTGTTCAGCTATTGTGAACATCACATCGCATTGATGTATGACATGACAGCAACCGTCGCCTATATGCCCAATGGAAAGGTCATCGGTTTGAGCAAAATCGCACGCATTGCCGATATGGTATCCAAACGCCTGCAATTACAGGAACGTATCGGTTCAGATATCGCACAAATCATGCAGATTGTGACCGGTTCAGAGGATGTTGCTGTGCTCATTGAGGGCAGTCATAGCTGCATGACTGCACGCGGCATTCGTCAGCCAAATGCACGTACCACAACCACCACCCTGCGCGGACGGTTTTGCACTGATTCCGATTTGCAGATGAGATTATATCAATAAAGGAGACATCCCCTTATGAAAGCACTTGTTCTATCCAGCGGCGGCGTGGACAGCACCACCTGTCTCGGCATGGCAATTGAAAAATATGGAAAAGAAAATGTCATTGCGCTGTCTATCACTTATGGTCAGTTGCACACCAAAGAAGTGGAAGCGGCACAAAAAATTGCCCTGTATTACGGCGTTGAATTTTTGACCCTTGATCTCGCACCAATTTTCCAGTACGACACGAAATGCTCTTTGCTCAAAGGCTCAGAAAATCAAATTCCAGAGGAATGCTATGCTGACCAACTCAAAAAGACAAATGGCAAGCCCGTTTCCACCTATGTGCCATTCCGAAATGGTCTGTTCTTATCCTCAGCAGCCAGCATTGCCTTGTCCAAAGATTGTTCTGTCATCTATTACGGTGCGCACAGTGACGATGCAGCAGGCAATGCCTATCCAGATTGCAGCAGTGCATTTCATCATGCCATGCGCGATGCCATCTATATCGGAAGCGGCAATCAGTTGACCATCGAAGCGCCATTTGTCAACTACACCAAGGCGGACGTTGTGCATGAAGGTCTTCGCCTCGGCGTACCCTACCAATTGACGTGGAGCTGCTATGAAGGCGGCAACAGACCCTGTGGAAAGTGCGGCACCTGCCGCGACAGCGCAGCAGCTTTTGCCGCCAACGGTATCGCTGATCCGGCATTGCAGGAGGGATAATCCATGACAGGACGAAATACGAACGAAACGCAGGGCATTACCCTGTTGGGCAACCAGGGTACAACATACCGGGATGATTATGCCCCGGAGGTACTGGAAACTTTTATAAACAAACATCCGGAAAACGATTATTTTGTCAAATTTATCTGTCCCGAATTTACCAGCCTGTGTCCAATCACTGGACAGCCGGACTTTGCCACCATCACAATTTCTTATGTACCGTCCGAACGAATGGTGGAAAGCAAATCACTTAAATTATACTTATTCAGCTTCCGCAATCATGGAGATTTTCATGAAGACTGTGTGAATATCATTATGAAAGATCTGATCCGACTGATGGAGCCCAAATATATTGAAGTGTGGGGCAAATTTACGCCTCGCGGTGGCATCTCCATCGATCCGTACTGCAATTACGGCAAGCCTGGTACACGTTGGGAAGAAGTCGCTTGGAATCGCCTGGCAAATCATGACCTGTATCCGGAAAAAATCGACAACCGATAACGAACGGTATATACCGATAAAAAGCCCAGCTTTCGCTGGGCTTTTTCAATCCATGGGATATCTGGTTATACACTTATTTTTCGCTCAACTGATCGAACGCTCATATCGTCCCCATCTGTCGCAACCGCCCAATGCAGCCAACAATGCAAGCATGGAAAATGCAACCCATACCCAAATGGCAGATGTCCAGCCAAAGCTGTCTGCAACTGCGCCGATGCCAAAGCTGGATAACGCTGAGCCTACATATGCTGCACAATTGAGAATGCCTGTGACGGAAGATGCGCGTCCAATTGCGCCAAAATGAATGGGCATGAGATTGACCAACATAATGTTCGCGCCGACCATACACGTACTTGCAACTGTCAACAGCAACAGAGATGCAATGGCACTGCTGTCACAAACAAATCCCAGCAATGACAATGCTGCAATTGTAACGGCAAAGAAACCTGCCGAACCCTTCAATTCATTTTTAATATGATTCTTCGCAATTGCCTTGGTGATGAACACACCGGAGATATTGACCAATGGAAGGATGATATCCAAAGCAACAGAAACAGACGTGCCGAGATTGAAATTATCCGTCATCAATGACGGCAGCCAAGTTTGAATGCCATCGCGCAGCATACCATGTGTCATCGAAGTAACTGCTGCCAACATGACGCCTGAGACAATCATCAGGTGCATCAGCCCACCTTTCTGCTTGCTGTTCTCCTGATGATGCAGTTCAATGGTCTCAATTTCACCAGCTTTTGCAATCATGCGTTCAAACCAGCTCATGCGCACAAACCAGAACGCTGCTGTTGCCACCATAATCACACCAGAAATCAAAAACACGCTGCGCCAACCCAAAACAGAAAGCATGACAGAAGCGAGCAGATAGGTCAATACCGTGGCCAAAGGATATGTTGCCGCCGCATTGCTGCATGCACGTTTGCGCTGATCTGGCGGAAGCTGTTCCGCAAAGATACGCGCAACCGGAGACCAGATGAGCGACTGGAACACACCATTGATCGACCACAACGCAACCATCATACCATAGCTTCCGGTCCATCCCATACCCAGATTGACAACAGCCGATCCAAGCACACCGGTAAAGACCAATTTTTTCGGGCTGATATGGTCACCGATCAATCCGCTAAAAATCTGGCAGACACCGTATACAATAAACAGAGCTGTACCGACAAGACCCGCCTGTGTTTTGTCCATACTGCCGGAAGCGATCAGATCGACCATAACAGCAGAATAGCTCAGGCGTCCGAACAGCCCAACAATATATGTCGCAGCACACAACAGGAACAATCTCTGGGACAATGCATGCGGACAAACGCGGCGGTTGATAACCTGTGTCATAAAAAATCCCTCTCGTTTTTCCGTAATCTGTAAAACCTCACCCAGTATATTCCCTCGTGGCAAAAGAATCAATCTGCATTGATACCATGTTTTTATTTTTTCAACAGTGTTTTATAGGCAACATGCCCACTCCCTTCCAAGTGGAAAAGAGTGGGCAAAATCATACAGTTTACATATTCTTGCGGTGTTCAATACACCAAATTGTCCGGATCCAGACCAGACCATCCACAATCGGTCAATGCGCTGATACGCATCATGTCTTCCGGCTCAAGTTGAAAATCAAAAATCCTGCTGTTTTCCGCAATGCGTGACGGCGTGACAGATTTCGGCAAGGGGATGACGCCGCGTTGTACATGCCAACGCAGGACGATCTGTGCAATGGTGCGGTTATACTTCGCCGCTAACTGCTGTACTTCCGGAACGGAGAAAATCCGTCCGGTTGCCATCGGACTCCAGCCCTCTACAACGATATCATGTTCCCGGCAGTATGCAATCATATCGTCCTGTGCCATGCCCGGATGGATTTCAATCTGATCGACCATCGGTTTGACTTCGCAGTTGTCAAACAGATTTTGCAGATGACGAGGACGGAAGTTGCTGACACCGATTGCTTTGATATATCCATCGCGATACAGCGTTTCAAACGCACGCCAAGTCTCAATGTTTTTCTCTTCCCAATTATCGAAATATTTGCGGTCATGCGGCCAGTGAATTAGATATAGGTCCAGATACTCAGTCTGCAACTTGTCCAGCGTGCGTTGAAAGGCATCCAATGTGCTCTGATAACCCTGATGCGGATTCCACAGCTTACTGGTGAGAAAGATTTCTTCGCGCGGGATGCCAGATTGTGCGATTGCCTTGCCTACGCCAGCCTCGTTTCCATAAGCTGTTGCAGTATCGATATGGCGATATCCTACGCGCAGTGCCGCTGCAACGGATGCCGCTGCTTCATCGTTTGGCGTTTTCCATGTGCCAAATCCAACGCACGGGATGGATGTCCCATTGCAAATCGGAATACGTGTCTGTAAATCCATAACAATTCCTCCCATTGTTTCCTCTTATAGATACCTGTAGTATACCATATTCATGCATACTTGCAAAGCAAAACGGCTCGGCAAACGCCGAGCCTCCTGTATTATGCGAGATATCTTCCAATCTTCGGAATCTTCCGGATACCATAGGCCAATGCACCCGAGACAATCAGCAAACAAATTGCTGCGACTGGAATGAATACGCCAGCCGGAAGAATAATACCAGCACGGTTGAGCGCATAACAGAGAAACGCCAGTAAAATCGGATGAATCAGATAAATGCCAAAGCTGAGCTGAGACAACATCGCAATCGGACGCAGCACCTTTCGCGACAGGCGCATACCGGACAGCGTATTTTTGACCACAAGGAACAATGCCGTTGCAATCAATACTGCGTCAGGTGAAAGAATCATCATCGCCGGGTCTGTGGTGAATGCGGTAGAACCAATCCAGAAACCACGCAGCGTCAACAGCAGGCAGATACCGCCGAGCAGATAGATGATACGCAATTGCTTGCGCGTCAGCATCGCTGTACGCAGATACCAGCCTGCAACAAAAACCGCGACCAGACCAAAGCCCATCATTGCATAATCCGCCAGATGAATCGTACCCATTTGAATCTGGAAAAACGGATATACACAGCCAATCACATAGCCGAATATCACAGCAAATTGCAGTTCCTTTGGCTGTGCCGCGCGCGTAAACACGCGCAAAACGATGGATAGGGCATACAGGATAATCATCACGAATAAAAAGTTGAGATATAGTCCCTGCCCACTCAGGATTCCTTCGAGCACACCGCCGGTCGTTTGATTCACAACCGCTGCGATAACAATCCATACAATGTATGAGACCAACAGACGCACCCCATATTTCCGCGCCATATCACGCGGACTGATGTACCAACTGCCATCGAGAAAAAACATACCGCTGAGCATGACAAACAACGGAACCGCCCATGCCAACAGACCACTCAATGCTGTTTTTCCTGCCGCCATGGATACACTGAGAAAAACAACCGCGATACAACTGAGTGCACGCAGAACATCCGGATAAACCATTCTTCGTTTCATTGTATGCAAACCAACTTTCTTCTAAATAAAAATGACCAAATTGGGTTTTTTCGGTATATTCACACACAAAACCCACGTATACATCATATCACATTGGAAAAACTATGAAAACATATATGCATCAAATTTTTTGTGAAGGAAGTGTGAATTTTGACAAATTCTCAAAAATGCGGCATTATCGGCTGCGGCAGCGTAGGTGCAGCCGCTGCCTATACACTCGCCACACATGGTCTATTCTCCGAACTCATTCTAATCGATATGAACCAAAAACGCGCCCATGGTGAAGCAATGGACATCAGTCATGGCGTCTCTTTTTCACAGCCATGCCGTGTCATTGACGGCAGCTATGACGATTTGAAAGACGCTGCCATGGTGATTATCGCAGCGGGCGTGGGGCAACGTCCAGGAGAAAGCCGTCTTGACCTGTTGACACGTAATGCCGCCGTTATGCGTTCGATTATCACTGAAATTACGCGCGTCTGCCCGGATGCCATCCTGTTGATTGTGTCCAATCCGGTCGATTTGCTGACCGGTATCGCACTGCGTATCTCCGGGTTTCCTCCCGAACGCGTCATCGGTTCAGGTACTGTTCTGGATACCGCCCGTTTAAAATTCCTGCTCGGACATAAGCTCGGTGTGGATGGGAGAAATGTACACGCCTTTGTGATTGGCGAACACGGCGACAGTGAGCTTGCTGTCTGGTCGAGTGCGAATATTTCCGGCATTGATTTGACCGATTATTGTGTCGGACGTGGTCTTTCCGACGATTTTTCTGATCTATTTGAATCGGTACGCCATGCGGCCTATGAAATCATTGAAGGCAAAGGTGCAACGTACTACGGCATTGCCATGTCTGTGCTGCGCATTGCTACCTGTATCATGCGCGGCGAACACAGCGTCCTCCCCATCTCATGTTATGCAGAAGGGCATTATGGGTTGGGTAAGGTCTGTATCGGTCTGCCATGTGTCGTAGGGCGCAACGGTGTAGAAACCGTGTTGGATATCCCGCTGAATGAGGAAGAAATGCATCAGCTTCATCACTCCGCTGAAACGCTGCAACATGCACTCGATCAGCTCCATCTATAACCTGTAAGTTTCCTTTTTTCATCCACTGCCTATGCGCAGTGGATTTTCTTTACGCGCGTTGACTTCTCTGATTCAAATCAGTATACTGAACATATGGCAACCTACAGAAGGGATATCCTCACATGAAATCTATTACAAAAATCGTCATCACCGGCGGTCCCTGCGGCGGAAAATCGACTGCTATGACATGGATTGAAAGCAATCTGTCCAAACGCGGCTATAAAGTGTTATTTATCCCGGAAACGGCATCCGAACTCATTTTAGGCGGTGTCGCACCGTGGACAGTCAATTCAAATTATGAATTTCAAAAAGCGTTGGTGTCGTTGCAAATCCAAAAGGAACAGGTATTCGAAATGGCAGCGCGCAACATGGACGATAAAAAAATCCTGATTGTCGCTGACCGCGGCATTTTGGATAACAAAGCCTATATGACCGATGAAGAATTTCAATTGTTATGTCATGAATTGGGCAGCAGTGAAGTTTCCTTCCGCGACAATTATGACGCTGTATTTCATCTCGTCACAGCGGCACAAGGTGCAACTAAATTTTATTCACTCGCCAACAATCAAGCGCGCACAGAAACACCTGAACAGGCGATTGCAATGGATCAAAAACTCATTTCCTGCTGGACAGGACATCCCTATCTGCGCGTGATCGACAATTCTACCGATTTTAACACAAAAATGAAACGATTGGTCAATGAAATTACACAATTTCTCGGTGAACCGGATCCATATGAAATCGAGAGTAAATTTATCATTCGTATGCCCGATCTCGCTCAATTAGAGCGCATGCCCAACTGCAAAAAAGTAGAAATTATTCAGACATATCTCATCAGCCATGATCCCAATGTTGAACTGCGCATTCGTCAGCGCGGACGCGATGGCAGTTATATTTACATTAAAACTGCAAAAACAACGGTTTCCAATGGCAAACGCATTGAAACGGAACAACGCATTACAAAAGATGAATATCTGCGTCTGCTCATGGATGCGGACACTTCCCTGCGACAGATCCGCAAAAATCGGTATTGTCTCACAGAAAACAATTTATATTTTGAAATTGATGTATATCCGTTCTGGGAACATCAGGCAATTCTTGAAGTGCAATTGAACTCATCCGAACAACATGTTGTATTTCCACCCTATCTGACCATTCTGCGCGAGGTGACGCACGACCATTCCTATAAAAATCACAGCCTTGCGCGCAGCATTCCGCCCGAAGAATGCCCAGAAGACGGTGAAACATGTTAAATTCCCATCAGCACCACAGATTGCAGTCTACTCTTTATGCAATCTGTGGGGATTGTGTATAGACTGAAAAAACCGTGTATTCCTCTTTTTCAGGAAATGCACGGTTTTATCTGTAAGTTTATTTACTCCTCACAGCTTCGCATGGCGAGGATGGTCTTTTCAATCAATTCGTCCAACTCCCAGCCCAGCATATCCGCACCGCGCTGGATGATTTCCCGGGAACATCCCGCCGCAAATTTTTTGTTTTTGAACTTCTTTTTGACTGATTTTGTCTCTAAATCCTGCACGCTTTTGGATGGACGCATAATTGCCACTGCACCGATCAATCCAGTCAATTCATCGGTCGCATACAGAATCTTTTCCATTTGATGTTCCGGTACAATGTCTACTGTAATACCATAGCCATGACTTGCTGCCGCATGCACAACAGACTCCTCTACTCCATGTGCACGCAACAACTCCTGTTCTTTGATACAATGTCGGTCAGGATACTGCTCAAAATCCAGATCGTGCAAAATGCCGACAATTTCCCAAAAATCCGCCTCATCTGCATAACCCAGCGTCTGTGCGAAATATCTCATAACACCGCCGACAATGCGCGCGTGCTGACGGTGGAACTCCTCCTGATTATACTGATACAGCAATTCCAGCGCGCTTTCACGTGTCAAACTGGTCTTCATACCAGACACCCCTTTCGTCAGTCGACAAACAGTGCGGTGGACAGGTAGCGCTCACCGGTATCCGGCAGCAATGCAACAATGGTCTTGCCCGCATTTTCCGGACGCTTTGCCAGCTCAGTGGCCGCATAGACCGCAGCACCGGAAGAAATACCGACCAAAATGCCCTCTGTCTTCGCAATGGCGCGTCCGGTTGCAAATGCATCCTCATTCGCAACAGCAATAACCTCATCATATATTTCTGTGTCCAGTGTATCCGGTACAAAACCTGCGCCAATGCCCTGAATCTTGTGTGAACCTGCTGTTCCTTTGGACAGCACCGGTGAAGTTTCAGGTTCTACTGCGACAACTTGAATATTCGGATTCTGTTCTTTCAGGTATTTGCCTGTACCGGAAATCGTACCGCCCGTACCAACGCCAGCGACGAAAATATCGATCTTGCCTTCGGTATCGTTCCAGATCTCCGGACCTGTGGTCTCATAATGAACCTTGGGATTTGCGGGATTGACAAATTGACCCAGAATGACTGCGCTATCCATGGACTTTTCCAACTCTTTTGCTTTTGCAATCGCACCTTTCATACCGGCAATTCCCGGTGTCAGGACAACCTCTGCGCCATATGCTGCCACGAGTTTGCGGCGCTCAACACTCATCGTCTCAGGCATCGTCAGGATCACATGATAGCCCTTCGCTGTGCCAACCGCCGCCAAACCAATACCAGTATTGCCGGAAGTCGGTTCAATGATGGTTGCCCCCGGCTTGAGCACACCATTTTTTTCTGCATCTGCAATCATTTGATTGGCAACACGATCTTTGACGCTTCCTGCCGGATTAAAATATTCCAGCTTGGCAACAACATGTGCATTCAGGTTGTTTTTTGCTTCATAATTGACAAGCTCCAACAGCGGTGTTCCGCCGATGAGCTGTATAATACTTGTTTTCATAGACATACGAAATCCTCTCTTCCCATACAAAAACAGGCTCCTTTGAATAAGAAGGCACGGCTTTTTTTCATGGTACTACGCTCAGAATAAAAAATCAATGGTTTGTACTGCTAAATCACAGGCAGATCAATTCGTTTATCTGTTCATTTGCTCAAACGCCTGATCGAGATCCCAGATAATATCTTCGTAATGCTCTGTACCGATGGACAGGCGGATGGTATTGGGATAAATACCCTGATCTTCCAGCTCTGCCTTTGTACACTGACTATGCGTCGTAGTTGCCGGATGAATGACCAAAGATTTGACATCCGCAACATTCGCAAGAATAGAGAATATCTGAAGCGCATCGATAAACTTCTTTGCTTCTGCCTCTCCGCCCTTGATACGGAAGGTAAAAATAGAACCTGCGCCGTTTGGAAAATACGTGTTGTATAAATCTTTGTATTTCGGGTCAACAGATGGATGATGGATGGATTCAACCAACGGCTGAGACTGGAGGTATTTCACAACCTTTTTGGTATTTTCTACGTGGCGTTCAACGCGCAGCGACAGGGTTTCCAAACCTTGCAGCAGGAGAAATGCATGAAACGGGGACAATGTCGCACCCGTGTCACGCAGCAAGGTGGCACGAATCCTGGTGGTAAATGCCGCCGGACCGCACGCATCTACAAAACAAACGCCATGATAACTCGGATCAGGATCGACCAGCGACGCAAACCGCCCGGATGCTTTCCAATCAAACCTGCCGCTTTCGATGATAACACCGCCGAGCGCAGTGCCGTGACCACCGATAAATTTGGTTGCAGAATGTACGACAATATCCGCGCCATAATCAAATGGACGCAGCAAATATGGTGTTGCAAATGTGGAGTCCATGACAACGGGCACGCCGTGCGCATGCGCAATATCTGCGACTGCCTGAATGTCGATCAAATTGCAATTGGGATTGCCCAGTGTCTCAAAAAATACCGCCTTGGTATTTTCATCAATGGCCTGTTCAAAATTGTTTACGTCATCCGGATCGATGAATTTTGTAGTCACACCATCTTTGGATAATGTGTGCGTCAGATAATTGTATGTGCCGCCATAGATGGTCTTGGCTGCAACAATATTATCACCGCTCTGTGCGAGCGCTTTAAAGGTATAACTCAACGCCGCTGCACCAGATGCAACAGCCAATGCAGATGAACCGCCCTCCAGTGCGGCGATGCGCTTTTCAAAAACGTCCTGCGTCGGGTTGGTCAATCTGCCATAGATATTCCCCGCATCGGTGAGATCAAACCGTGCCTGTGCATGGTCGCTGTTGTGAAATACATACGAAGTCGTTTGGTAAATTGGCACGGCACGTGCATCGGTTGTCGGATCCGCCTGTTCCTGACCTACATGAAGCTGCAACGTCTCAAAATGGAAATTTCTCTCACTCATGATTATAAACTCCTTTTCAAACAAATATGGATGGATATTGGACAAAATCAACACCAGCACATTCGTCCGTAGGATATATAAAGTTTTTCAACAAAAATACGGTTCATTGTTCTGTACTCCATTTTCATATTATTCCTATTATTTAACTAGGATTTTGGCTGCATATAGCTTACCACATTCCCTTTGGGTCTGTCAAGCATAACTTGCACAATTCCCTCAACTGAAATACTTGATTTTGTCCCATCAAATATAGAGGCTCGCAAACCGACCGTTTGTGATTCCATCGGCTTTTATTTTTGAAAATACTGTTTGACTTTCTGTTTGCTGCGTGCTTTAATGATGATGCTATCATTTGTTCTGTCCGTTTACCGTTATGTTTTCGCAGATCATACAGGTTTGGGCTGTGCTGAAGCAAAAAAATATTGTCAACTTTCCCTTTCAAAAACAAACCAAGAAGGTATGCCTATGTCCCTTAAAAAGTCCCCATATTTCGGATCACTGATGATGTTGTGCGCAGCATTGCTATTTTCCACCGGCGGTCTGTTGTGCAAATTTATTCCATGGTCACCGTTGGCCATCAACGGTGTACGCAGCTTGTTCAGCACCGTTGTGTTTGTTATTTATCTCCGTGCAACGCACCATAAGTTAAAAATAAACCGTACAATATGTTTTGGCGCTCTGTGTATGACTGGTGCGACGACGCTGTTTATCGTTGCAAATAAAATGACCACTGCTGCCAATGCGATTATTTTACAATACACCGCGCCAGTCTGGATCATCCTGTTTATGGCGCTGTGGTTCCATATCCGCCCGACAAAACGGGATATTATGACCTGTGTCATTGTCTTTGCAGGAATTTCGTGCTTTTTTCTGGACAGTTTGGGTTCAGGCAATTGGATGGGCAACCTCATTGCTGTGTTATCGGGTGTATTTTATGGAATGCTGTTTCTGCTCAACCAATTTCCAGAAGGAGATTCTATCTCTTCCATGGTGTTTGGACAGATCATCTCCGCCGTTCTGATGACGCCGACAGTCGTACAGGAGAATGTATTTACTCCACAGGTACTAATTGCGGTCTTTTTTCTTGGGTTTTTCCAAGTGGGCATAGCATATCTTTGCCTTTCTATCGGAACCAAATATACGCATCCTGTTTCCGCATCGCTGATCACTGGAATTGAACCCATTCTCAACCCGATTTGGGTCGCTATATTCTGGGGTGAAACCATTACATCTTTGTCAATGATCGGTGCTGCCATTGTAATCATTGCCGTTCTGGTGTACAATGTGCTCAGCTTATTTGGTGAGCCTCGTCCATCAGTCAAGGAATCATCAATCCCAACCATTTCACAATAATCTGACTGCTTTGCGGCAGACCGTTATTCATATCCAAATCAGGAGGACAACATATGAATCTCACCCATCGCCCCAGACGTTTACGTTCCAATATACGCTTGCGCAAAATGGTACGCGAAACACGTGTAGACAAATCGTCGCTTATTTACCCGATGTTTGTCACCGAAGGAACAAATAGAAAAGATGAAATTCCATCTATGATGGGACAATACCGTTATAGTGTTGACCGCATGGAAGAAAAACTCATCGAATTGGCAGACGCCGGTGTTGGTGGCGTCATGCTGTTCGGTATCCCAGAACACAAAGACGAAGTCGGAAGTCAGGCCTATGCCGATGACGGCATTGTACAAAGGGCTTTCCGCAAAGCAAAAGAAACCTGTCCAGAACTATATATGATCGGTGATGTCTGCATGTGTGAATACACCTCGCACGGTCATTGTGGTGTGCTGTGCGGTCATGACGTGGACAACGACAAGACGTTGGAATTGCTTGCAAAAACAGCGCTTTCCCAGGTACAGGCAGGTGCAGATATGGTTGCACCCTCTGACATGATGGATGGTCGTGTTGAAGCAATCCGTTCGATTCTCGATGAAAATGGTTTTATCAACACACCGATTATGGCATATTCTGCAAAATTTGCCTCTGCGTTTTATGGTCCATTCCGCGATGCAGCCGATTCCGCTCCAGCTTTTGGGGATCGCAAAACATATCAAATGGACTTTCATAACCGCCGCGAGGCGCTCAAAGAAATCCTGCTTGATGTGGAAGAAGGCGCGGATATCATCATGATTAAACCTGCTATGGCTTACGGCGATCTGATCCGCGAGGCAAAAGACAATACCTGTCTGCCGATTGCCGCCTACAGTGTCAGCGGCGAATATTCGATGGTCAAGACAACGGCTGCCGCCGGTTTTCTCGACGAAGCTGCCATTGTCTGCGAAATGGCAACTTGCGCATACCGTGCGGGCACAGATATTTATATCACTTACTTCGCTCAGGAACTGGCAAACTATATGGATGAAGGTCGTCTCGGATAAATTTTTCAAAAATAGACAGAGGTTCAGACTCCCCCATTGAAAGAATCTGAACCTCTGTTTTTTTTTGCAGCTTTTGTTTTTTTCTGATACAGTCAGTGTTCAGAACAATTTGCCGCGTCAATTGCGATAACCAACAACAATCCCAACGTTTCATCTGTGGGATCTGCAAAGTCCAACACATAGGTATCGCCCCAATGCAACAATTCCTTTGAAATATGTAAAATTACATCCGATCCGGCATATATGTCGTAATCCCAACCGAGAAAATCGCCTTCTACGTGCCAATCATTGCAATCAACCTCATACTTCTGGCGCAGAAATGTAAACCTTTTCCGGATGCTGCCGCATTGCACACCACCCATTTCAATCTGGAATTCCGGCAGCAATGTCATCAGCTTTTGCCGAATACATCCAATCTCACGACCTTGGATATCATAAACATGAATTTGATGTCCCAATGTGAAAAATTCTGCTTTGACAAAATATTTCTCATTGCCATACTCGTCATAGACGTCATAACAATCTGTCCATGAAAAAACGCGCTGTTTGATGAATAAACGCATTCTGCCCCCTCCTTCCCCGTGTTCTACCGGTCACACCGACAGATGCATATGTTCTCCTATGACAATGGCTGCGGAATCTGCCGCATGTCCGATATCACCGGTTTTCGCAATTGGAAGCTGTCCGGCGAACTGTCGTACGAGAGGTTCGATCCGCTGGTCTTCCCGTTCCATTTGCATAAATGTGCCGAGTAAAATACCATTGACCTGTTCAAAAACGCCCATCTGCTGCATCTGGCTGAGATAAGCGATCATCTGCGGCTGCATACCGCTCCGGGCTTCAAGCAACAAAATTGCTCCGTGCAAATCAGGAAAATATTTCGTTCCGGCGAGCTTGAGCAGACAACGAATGTTCCCGCCCACCACAATGCCGGACATCTCATTTCCCTGTACAAATGAATACCGGAAAGAAAACAGGGATTGCATCCGCTCCGGCACAAAATGCCGTATCTGATACAATATGCCTGCATTTCCAGTTTGAGAATAAATTGCATTTAATAAAACGGTGAGATCACTGTAGCCCCACAATATTTTGCGTTTTCCCAGATGATTTTTTGCGGCAGCAATTACGCCAAAATCCAGATACGGCAAAATTTCATTCGCAATATCACCGCCAGATACATCAAAAATTGCATCAATGTCCGGATCACGATACAATGCCATCAGCGCTTGTGCCCTCTGCGCCGCACTACCGCTGCGCACACCATCTTTGGCATATAACTGTGCACTGCATACGGTCTGAATGCCACAACCTGCAAGTATACACTGTGTCTGTTCGAGTTCTGCCGCCGCAGATACTGGCAATCCATTGGAACAACAGACCAATCCGATCTTTTGCATTCCTGCAAACGGCGCATGGCGTCCGCAAATGTTTTGGCTTTTCATGCGCATCGCCTCCTGTTCGCCTTTATTATAACACAGACGTGCAGCATTGTCTTGTTTATCGCTCCGTTGCTGTCATCGCATAAACATACGGACGAGCTTTTCCTGCAACGGTGTATACGGCTGATAGCGCATGGGCAGGTCCAACCATGTTTTTTTGTCTACGATACTCTTGTGGTGGGAAAATGCATCAAAACCCGTTTTTCCGTGATACGCGCCCATACCGCTTGCACCCACGCCGCCAAAGCCCATGTTCGTCGTTGCAAGATGGATAATGGTGTCATTCACACAGCCGCCTCCAAATGCACAGATCTGTGTGACATTGCGCACTGTTTTTTTGTCCTCTGTAAACAGATAAAATGCAAGTGGATGTGGACGTGCATTGATGTTGTCCAAGGCATCTTTCAGCCGGTCATAGGTCAATATTGGCAGCACAGGACCGAAAATTTCTTCCTGCATGGCAGGGTCATCCCAATTTGCCGGACATAAGACCGTCGGTTCAATGCGCAGGGAAGATCTTTCGGTTCGACCGCCATGCACAATGTTTTCGGGAGAAATCAATCGGCTGATCCGGTCAAAATGTTTTTCATTGATAATTTTTCCATATGCCTCGTTGGCAAGTGGATCTGCGCCGAATTGCCGCCGAATCTCGCGCCGGATCGCAAATATCAGTTCATCTCGAATCGCTGCGTCACAATAGATATAATCCGGCGCAACACACGTCTGTCCGCAATTGAGAAATTTCCCAAACACAATGCGGCGCGCAGCCAGATTGATTTTTGCCGTCTTATCCACCACACAAGGGCTTTTTCCCCCCAGTTCCAGCGTGACAGGGGTCAAATACTCTGCCGCATGGCGCATAACTTCCCGCCCGACTGACTGGCTGCCTGTAAAAAAGATATAATCAAACTGCTGATTTAACAAACTTTCATTTTCTTCCCGTCCACCGGTGACTACGGTAACATATTCAGGTGAAAAACACTCCGCAATGATTTCACGCAACACTTCACTGGTATGTGGGGAATACGCACTCGGTTTGACAACTGCTGTATTGCCCGCCGCAAGCGCATCAACCAATGGATCGAGCGTCAGCATAAACGGATAATTCCAAGGGCTCATAATCAGCGCGACACCATAGGGTGACGGCTTGATATAGCTGCGCGATGCATACTGTACCAAGGGTGTACGCACACGCCGTTCGCGCACATACTGCCTGACATGTCGGCTCATATATGTCAGCTCACTATATACCATGCCGATTTCGCACATATAACTCTCCATCCGGCTTTTGCCCAGATCGGCATACAATGCCTGTTCGATTTCAGCTTCATGCCGTATCATCGCATCCTTTAGCCGGTTGAGCGCGGCAATGCGGCGCTCAACCGGCAATGTTTTTCCACTTGTGAAGTACGCCCGCTGCGCCGACACAATTTTTTCAATTTCTTCCGGCTTCATATATATCCTCCATGCCAAGAATCCTAAATGATTTCTGATATCTCTGAGCAAGCCCATGTGGAACAGTATACCGCATACGGGGCAAATGTGCAATCGCATGCACATAGCCGACAGTAAACTCAGATCGAAAAAGCAATTTTTCATCTGTTTGGGAATCGCAATGGATCGAATTATTTCAAATTCTTGCTTTATTTTATTTTTTTCACAAATGTCTTTTATTTGTATAAAATAAATTTGTATTTTTCTATATTTTACCCAAAAATATTCTTATTTACTCAAAAAAATTTTCGCAGGATATTGTAAGACAACATACCAGTCTCGTATTACAATAGGAATAGAGGAAGGAGAGATGCTATATGAGTTCGATAAACCCACTGTCTTCGCATCTGCGCGACAGCCGTATCCCGCAATATTGCATCAGCCACTTCATCAATGAAGAACACAATAACAAGCATTCCAGATTGCCTCATATTCACGAAGATTTTCTGGAACTGTTTTATGTCTACAATGGTAAAGGGCGTTATATGGTAGATAACCAGTCGTATGATATCCAGGAAGGCGATATCATCATCTGTAACGCAGGCATCCTGCACGGTGAAAGTCCAACAGATACACGACATGTCCGTTCGTACAGTGTAGGCGTTTCCAATGTTGCATTTCTCGGTCTGCCAGATAACTGGCTGTGTGATGAGGACACCACACCGGTCATTTCCAGCGGAATGCTGTCAGAGCATATCGGTTCAATTTTTCGGTTGATCTATCTGCTCTCCTGTGATCAGAAAAATCTAAAAGAAACCTGTACCAGCTTGTCGCAATCGTTGCTTCTCCTGGTTTATCAAATGCTACTTAGCCGCAGTCGCACCGTGTCCATACAAACGCGCACAACTGCTTCCGCTACGGCAGATCGCATCCGTCGCTATCTGAACGCCCATTACCGCGAACCAATCACCTTAGCCTCTGTCGCAAAAACGTTACACATCAATGAATACTATCTTGCACATGTGTTCAAAGATGAATTTGGTGTACCTCCCATGCAATATGTTATGAAAAGGCGCATCGGTGAAGCGCAGGGATTGCTGATGGACACCTCTGTTCCCATCGGCGATATTGCCGACCATCTGGGCTTCAGCAGTGTCTGCCATCTAAATACCATGTTTAACAAATATGTCGGCATCCCGCCAGGGAAATACCGGCAGTCAATGCGAGAAATGAAAGAATAAGGCAAAAGGACCGCAGGATATCCTGCGGTCCTCACTTTTGGGGATATTAATGTTTACGTGCAATTGCCTTTTCAGCAGCCGCAACGATATCTGCTGCCAGCAGATGATACTGTTCCATCAGGAAGTCCTGTGGACCTACCTGACCGAACTGGTTCTGAATGCCAATGCGTTCCTGCGGAACAAGGCATTTTTCAGTCAGCACATTCGCAACTGCCGAACCGAGACCACACGAAACCTGATGGTTTTCTGCGGTGACGATGGCGCCTGTCTCGCAGGCTGCCTTGAGAATCAGCTCCTCATCCAGCGGCTTCCACGTATGCATATCGATGACACGTGCAGAAATACCCTTGGCTGCCAACTGCTCCTCTGCCTTGAGCGCTTCATCTACGAGGATACCGGATGCAACGATGGTAACATCCGTACCGTCGCGCAGAGTAACGCCCTTGCCGATCTCAAATTCAGAACCGTCTGCATAAACCGTAGTGAATCCTTTGCGGATCAGGCGCATATACGACAAACCGGGCTGCTTTGCCAATTGCTTGGTCAAGGCATAGGTCTGCGCATAATCACACGAATCAATCACAATGGCATTCGGTACAGTCATATACAACGCACAATCTTCAAACGGCATATGAGTTGCGCCGTTAAATGCTGCGGTAACGCCAGGATCAGAACCGATGACATGCACTGGGAGTTGAGAATATCCGGCAGACAAAAACGCCTGGTCAAACGCACGGCGAGATGCAAAGCAACCGAACGAATGAATAAATGCTTTCAGTCCAGTTGCCGCCATACCTGCAGCCACGCCCATGGCGTTCTGCTCGGCAATACCTGCATTAAATGTCTGCTCCGGGAATGCTTTCAGCAATTTGCCCGTATTGATGCAGCCCATCAAGTCACAATCGATGTGAACAATACTCTTATCCTGTTCCATCAGTTCCAGCATTGCAGAGACATAACCGTCACGATTCGCACGGCTGTCCTTCTCATGCTTTCCAATCAACGTATAGCTCATGGATACTCCCCCCTTACTTCTGCGCACGGATGGCTGCAAGCGCTGCCTCAGATGCTGCAATGGCCTCATCCCACTGTTCTTGCGTCGGCTGGGAAGAGTGTGCGCCAGACGGCTCTGCGAAGGTTGCGCCCTTGCCCTTGGTGGTATTCAGAATCAGGCAGGTCGGCTGACCTTTGACCTGATATGCAGCTTGAATGGCGTCATAAATCTGTTCCACATCGTTGCCATCTTCGATGTTGATGACATTCCAGCCAAATGCGTCAAATTTGGCACCAATACCTTTGCCATGACCCATGACGTCAGCAACTGCACCGTCCAACTGGCGTTTGTTGTCATCCACCAGGCAGATCAGGTTGTCCAGCTTATAATGTGCCGCAAACTGTGCCGCTTCCCAAATCTGACCTTCATCGCATTCGCCGTCACCAACTGCAACAAAAACATGATTGTTTCTGCCCTGTGTTTTGTTTCCGAGCGCTGCGCCAACGGCTTCGCTCATGCCCTGACCCAGAGAACCAGTCGTCAGATCTACACCGATTGTTTTCATACGGTCTGTATGAGACGGAAAATCTGTGCCAGGCTGGTTGAGTGTATACGCACGTTCCATCGGGTAATAGCCTTTGAGACCAAGCGTCGCATACATAACCGGACCGCCGTGACCTTTAGACAAAACAAACCAATCGCGATCTTCCCAACGCGGATTTTTGGGATCAACGTTCATGATTTCACCATATAAAACTGCCATGGCATCT
Source organism: uncultured Butyricicoccus sp. (assembly GCA_944384655.1). Lineage (GTDB taxonomy): Bacteria > Bacillota > Clostridia > Oscillospirales > Butyricicoccaceae > Butyricicoccus_A. The sequence goes on from CALWUF010000060.1 coordinate 51,764, forward strand.
GCCATCGACATAGAACCGCCGACATGCCCAAATCCGCGCGAAGCGATAACTTTGAGCGTTTCCAGACGGATTTCCGCAGCAAAAACACGCAGCTGCTGCATCTTCTGCTTTTTATCCATGCTTACCTCCTGTTTTGACAAAATGAAAACCCGTCCAAATGCCACGTGCACAGGACGGGCTTCTCCGCTTTATTCATCCAGTTGAGTTTCGTATGCTTTGAGAATCATCTCTGCCAGCTTGACAGCGCCAGTACAGTCCCCTGCTGTTGCACTAACCGACTGTTTCCCGGCCTGCACTTCATTGACAAATTGCTGCATCTCTTGATAATACGCCTCACCCCAACGGTCAAGATAATGATCGATACATTCATGCACTTCACCGCCATGCGTGAACTGTGTCACGCGGGCACGGCGCGGGGATTCACAAATACGCAATGTTCCCTTCGTGCCGATGACCTCACTTTCCACATGTGAACCATGTGGCGCAGTGCGTCCACAGTAGAAAAAGGCCGCAGCGTTGTTGTCAAACCGGACGAGAGAAAAGCCATTGTCCACGTCATGATTATTCGCAAACTGTTCAAATACATATGCACCGCCACAGGCATACGCCTTTTTCGGCTCTGCACCGAGCAGCCACCGTGCAAGGTCATAATCATGGACACCCATGTCGAGGAACCACTTGCCATTCGCCTCTGCGCGCGCGACTTGAGCCTCGCCCTGCCAGACCGGGTCAAGACTGTATCCACGGAAGAAAATTGGTGTGCCAATCTCCCCCGCGTCAATGCGGCGCTTTGCATCGGCATAGGATGCGTCAAACCGGCGCATAAATCCCACAGCAAATACATTTCCTCCCTCAGCCGCCAGACGTTCAATTTCAGCACATTCTGCGGCATTCATGCCAGTTGGCTTTTCGATGAACACATGCAGACCTTTCTCCACCGCAAGGCGCACATGTTCCAAATGTACATTGGTCGGCGAAATAATCGCAACGGCGTCCAATTTTGCTTTTTTCAGCATCTCCGCGTAATCGGTATATACCTCAGGCGTTTCCCACTCGCGGCGTACTTCATCCAACTTTTCCCGTGTCCGAGTGCAGACTGCCGCCAGCTCGGCGTTTGGAATGCGAAACATCAAATTCTCTGCATGTACCCTGCCGAGCGGACCCAGACCGACCAAACCAACGCGAACCTTTTTCATACCATATTCCCTCTCTGCGGATCAATCGATGCGTGCAATTGCCTTTGCCAACTGCTTCTTCATCTCGAGGTTACCCTGACGTGCGATCATGATGCGCTGCGCCTGCGGGGAACCCGCACCATGCATCGACTCCGGCAGATATCCGACAGCAGCAGTACCCATGGTCATGTTCTCAATCAGGCGCAAAACGCGCATACGATCTTCCGTCGGGACGGAAGCAACGCCCTTGAGATACTTTTCAATATAGTCATGTGTTGCCGGATTGCGGTAATCGGCCTCAGATGGCTGTGTTACCATCAGACCACCTGCCAGATCCTGTGCCAGACGCGCAATATCATACGGGAAGCGCGTGACATTCTGCTTGCACACATTCGCCAACAGCAGATCGATCAGATAGTTGCCGGACTTTGTCTGTGTACCCTGAGATGAACATGCAATGCCGCAAGCATACAATGTCTCATTCAGATGCGTCATTTCAATGATCTTATCCTTGACATGAGATGCCTTTGCACAGCCTGCCATCTCGACGGACAATGCAGTCGCACCGATCAGGACATCGCCTACACCAACCTTGCAGCCGCCATAGGACTGTCTGTGGTAGCCTGCAAAACGCTCTACCATCATGCCTGCAAATTGCGTCTCACCATTGAGGAAAATCATATCATTCGGGATGAAGACGCGATCAAAGATAACCAGAACTTCATGTCCGCCATACACCTTATTGCCGACATCGATGTCATTGTATTCTTCCAGTTTGCGGGTATCGCAGGACTGCCGACCAAGGATCAATGTAATACCTTCTGCATCGGTCGGGCATGCAAATGAAATGGCATACTCTTCATCGCCCGGACGCATGGAGATGGTCGGCATAACCAGTACATAATGGCTGTTCAGATAACCGGTCTGATGCGCCTTTGCACCGGTGACATAAACGCCATCTGCTGTGCGCTCAACAACATGCAGGAACAGATCCGGATCCGCCTGTTTAGACGGAGACAAACCACGATCACCCTTGACGTCAGTCATTGCACCGTCAACCGCGAGATCTTCCTCCTGAACCATTGTCCAGAACTTCTTAAAATTCTCAAAATATGTCGTTCCACACGCCTCATCCGTTTCATAAGTGGTGGAATATACTGCATTTGCAGCATCCATGCCAACACAGCGCTGGAAACATGCAGCGGTCTTTTGACCGAGCAGACGCTGCATCTTTACCTTGCGGATCAGGTCATCCGTAGACTGATGCAGATGTGTAAAACGGTTTACCTTCTTGCCAGTCAGGTTGGAGGTCGCAGTCATCAAATCTTCATACTGTGGATCTTCTGCCAACTCATAGGTCGCGGCAAATGAATTGAGCGACGGGCGGACAATTGGATCATCCACAACGTTTTCGACTTTCTGACCAAAGCGGTACAGATTGAGATTCAACTTACGCAGAGATTCAATATACTGTTCTTTTGTCATCATGACAATCTGCCTTCTTTCTCTTTCTTGATTTTTATATGTCAAGCGTTTCTCCAAAACGCTTTGCATACTCCTCCGCCAGTTCGGCACGGAATTTCGGATGCGCAATGGCAATCAAACGCTTGGCTCGTTCACGCAGCGTTTGTCCACGCAACTGCGCCACACCATATTCTGTAACGATATAATTGACGTCGCAGCGGCTGGTGGTTACCGGACCGCCAGTTGTGATAGTCGGAACAATTTTAGATTCCGTCTCATTCCTGGTTGCCGAGTGCAGTGCAATGATGGAACGACCGCCTTTGGACAGATTTGCCCCGCGTACAAAGTCCATCTGTCCGCCAATGCCGGAAATTTGACGCAAGCCAATGGCTTCCGCGCACACCTGACCCTGAAGATCAACCTGTACGCATGAGTTAATGGAAACAACATTGTCATTCTGTGAAATCACAGCCGGATTGTTGCAGACATCGACTGGAAGCATGCGAATGACCGGATTATTGTCCACAAAATCATACAATTTCCGTGTGCCCATAAGGAATGTCACACAAATGCGTCCCACATCCCGCTGTTTGCATTGACCGTTGATCACACCTTTTTCAATCAGCGGCAAAACGCCATCCGATATCATTTCAGAGTGAAGGCCAAGGTTCTTTTTATCCCCAAGGAAGGAACATACCGCATCCGGTACTGCACCGATACCGAGCTGAAGACAATCGCCATCGCGCACGAGATCTGCGATATACTGGCCGATTTTCTGATCTTCCTCTGTGATTTTCGGCGGCTTGGACTCCGGCAGCGGCTCCCACGACAGCAGGAACCCGTCAATATCAGTGACATGTACAAAACTCTCACCAAATGTGCGCGGCATATTCGGGTTGACCTCAGCGATGACTGTTTTGGCGGACTTGATCGCCTGCCAACCGTAATCGCATGAAAGTCCGATTGATACATATCCCCGCTCATCCGGAGGTGAACAGGTAAATGCGAATACATCTACCGGCATCTCGCCGTTCCGAAACATATGCGGCACATCGGAAAAGAATGCAGGTGTGTAATCCGCACGATTTTCTGCAATTGCCTTGCGCGCCGGAGCGCCGACAAACAACGCATTGTGACGGAAATGTTCCTCCATACCAGGCTGTAAATATTCGCCTGAACCGAGATAAACCATATGTGCAACTTCTACGCCATGGAACTGTTCCGCCATACGCGCCATTGTGCGTTGGAAAATAATCGGCTCGCCGACAGCGTGACCGAATACCACACGGTCACCGTCTTGAATGACTGAGACAGCTTGTTCCGGTGTCATGGTATGTTCTTTATAATACTCTGTCCATTCCATTGTTGATTCTCCTTCTGTATTTCGGTCGTATGTCAGTATACCGGGAAATAATTTTCCGGTAAATATCCGAGCCGATAAGAAGACGAGATCCAAACCGCAATAAAAATCAACAGTACAACAATCAGTATCCAGATTTTTTTTCGGCTTGGCATCCCGTCTCCTCCTTCTGTTATGTCAAATCGCAATCAAAACGCATTGCGGTAAATATCCAAAATATCCTCCTCGCTCAACTCAACATAATTGTTGCCGAGCAGACGCTGCTGCGTTTCCAGGACATTCTTTGCATAAACCGGGAGTTCATCTGCTGTCACGCCATTTTCATGCAATGGGGTCTTCTTCAGCACATCATCCATCAGTTTATATAGTGTCTCCAGTGCAAATACCGGTTTACAATCCAGCTCTGCACTCAGGATCTCTTCCAGCTGATTGAGCTTTCCAATCGGTTTCTTTTCCTGATACTTGCGCATGACATCTGCAAACATCAACTGATTCGCCTGTCCGTGCGGGATATGATGCACACCGCCGAGCGGATAGCTCAATGCATGAACGGCTGCACAACCTGCATGACCAAATGCGATGCCTGCAAAGTTGGATGCACGCAGGAATTCTGCTGCATTCTTCTTCCATGCATCTTTGCTGCCCTCTGCAACGGCTGCCTTCCAACCACGCAGAATCAAAGACAAGGCGCGCTCAGAAAACAGTTCGCTCAGTGCGCATGCATTCGGGCTTAGATAGGACTCTACCGCATGGATCATGGCATCAATCGAAGAAGTTGCAAATACACCATATGGCAAGCTTGCCAGCATGCCCGGAATCAAAGCAGCTTCATCCGCGAACATCGCAGGGGAAACAATGCCCTGTTTTACGCCCTTGGTGGTACGGTTGATGATAGAAATATTGGTCACTTCGCTGCCTGTGCCGCAGGTGGTCGGGACAATAACCAGCGGATGTACTTTTTTCAGCCCATCCGGCATGGCATCATACAGGTCATCTACCTTATCTTCTGCGTTTGCAACCGCCAAAACCTTTGCAATATCGATGATCGTACCGCCGCCAACTGCAATGATGCGGTTAAATTTCTTATCTCTCAGCTCATCCAGGATGGCATCAACCATTACATCGGTCGGTTCACCCATTCCATATTTTTCCTGAAACAGGGTCTGACAACCCAGGTTCAATTTGGAAATGGCAGGTTCATAAATATATTCATTTGTGAGAATCAAATCGTTCGCATCGAGCTTTGCTTCCTTTGCATAATCCGCAAACTGTGCGTATTCCGCGACAGCGGGAACCAGTTGAAATGCCTTCATATCCATGCGCTCCTCTCTCAGATGTCAGGGAAATATTTTGCATCCGGTGCGGTTACCCACTCATACTCCGGTACAACAGTCGTAACAATATTCTTGTCGTCCTGCAGGCGGATGCACCACAGATAATACTCTGCATATCCCGGAGCAGCAGCCTGTGAATGGGTAACATTTTCCGGCATACCAGTCAGATCGTTGTTCTTTACTTTGTACGCATCATCGCCATATTCTGCCAGACCATAGCCATTTTCCGGCAGGAACTTATAATAATACAGTTCCGGTTCAACATGCTGATGCGGTGGATAGGAAGACCATTTGCCCGGGAAATGTACCACTTCACCGATAAAGAAATTGGTTTCCGGACAATTGGAACGGTCAAAGAATGTGCGAACCAGACGAGTCGAAGCCTCGTTCATCTGACCTGCGCCGCGCTCCTCGTTGGCACACAAGCAGTCCTCTGGACGCAAGAGTTTTGCTTCAAAACTGCGTGTATTTTCCGTGCGCGCAACAGCAATTTCCGCATCCGCTGTACAAGTGATGGTAACCGCTGTATTCTGCGGCACATGCAGCAAAATGGCGCCTTCATGGAAAACATCCGTGCGGAAAACAGATTCTACACCGCCGTCCCATGCAAATGTAACGCCACCACTCATCAGGTCATATACGACCTCCTGTGCATAGTTGAAACTCATCACATCGCCTGCTGCCATCGAGACAACACCAAACTCCATGCCCATCATTTCCGGGTTTTCAACCGCAGAAACCATTTTATTATAGCCTTTTTCAAAAGGACTCTTTGCAGTATATTTCATCGTATATCTCCTTTGGAATATGGCAAAGCCGCCCGCTCTGTGATCGGGCGGCTTTGCCGAAGTAGGTGTGTAAATAGGTGTTATGAATAAAGGAATATAACCAAAGTACTGAATCACGTTCACTCTGCATATCTGAGGAAGGAGTTCCCCATCGCAGCTTTCGCTGCGATGGGTCAATGTGAGAAAATAAGTGCATGAGAATGAATGTCACAATGTCATGTAAAGAGAAATGCAGAGGAAATTTGGAAGTGTTGTGATCAATACATTCTCGCTTCGCTGATGTACTTATCCAGGCGCTTGCGTGCTTCCTGAACCGCCTCAGACTTAGACGTAGAAGCAACGCCGATGTGCCACCAGGACTCATAGCCTTCTGCCATGGTCTTCGGCAATACCTTTGCATCGATGATGCAAGAGCCGGTTTCCTTCTTCGCGTCCTGAACTGCCTTGCGGAATTCTTCCGGGGTCTTAGCATAGAATGCCTTCATGCCATAACCTTCGCCGACCTTGCCGAAATCTGTATAGCAATACTTGCCATCCAGCTTGCCGGTCTCCTCATTGCGGTAACGCATCTCTGTCGCAAGGGAACCAACGCCGTTGCCCATCTGCAGGTTGTTGATGCAGCCGAATGCCGTATTGTCGAATACGACAACGGTAATCTTCGCATTTTCCTGAATTGCAGTCGGGATTTCGGAGTTCAGCATCATGAACGAGCCGTCGCCGACCAGTGCATAAACTTCCTTGTCCGGCTCAGCCAGCTTGGAGCCGAGTGCACCTGCGATCTCGTAACCCATGCAGGATGCACCATATTCCATGTTGTAGGAATCCTTTGCATCGGTAACCCACAGGCGCTCCAGATCTGCCGGCAGAGAACCTGCTGCTGCAACAACAATTGCATCGTCGTCGATCTCTTCGCGCAGGATACCAACTGCATTGGACTCTGTAATGGTGCCGCCGATGTCGCGGATGAAGTCGTTCATAATCTTTTCTGTCCAGGACGGTACACACGGAACGAACTTGCCTTCGCCAAAGCCTTCGCCATGATACTGGACACCCAGAACGCTCAAGCGTTCCTTCTCCCATACTTCGCGGATTTCCTGAATCTCGGTGGTGTAACCGGACTTATATCCTTCTGCCTTCAGACGCTTCATGATCTCTTCCAGTGTTACCTTTGCATCACCGACACAACGGGTTGCATCCAGCTTTTCTGCATGGAATTCAGAGGTGTTGATCGCCAGAACCTTGATATCCGGATTGCGGAACAGAACCCACTTGGAACCAGTGACAAAGTCATTGAAACGAGTGCCAACGCCGATGACAAGATCTGCATCCTTGCACAGTGCATTTGCTGCGAGACCGCCCGTAACGCCTACACCGCCAACCGAAAGCTCAAAGCTATCCGGCAGAGCGGAATGACCTGCCTGTGTCTGAGAAACCGGAATGTTGAATTCCTTACAGAATTCCATAACAGTCTCACCGGCTTCGGAGTAGCGAACACCGCCGCCAGAAATGAACAACGGCTTTTTAGACGCTTTAATCATCTCAACGGCCTGCTGAATTTCATACTCATCAGCACAACGGCGTGCGATGTGATGAACGCGCTTCTGGAAGAAGTAATCCGGGAACTCAAAGGATTCACCCTGTACATCCTGCGGCAGGCTGATGCAGACAGCACCACAGTTTGCCGTATCGGTCAGAACACGCATTGCGTTAATCATTGCAGGCATCAACTGCTCCGGACGGGAAACACGATCCCAATACTTGGTGACCGGCTTAAAGCAATCAGAAGCGGTAATGCTCAGATCGCTCGGAACTTCCATCTGCTGCAAAACCGGATCCGGCTGACGGGTTGCAAAGGAATCCGACGGTAACAGCAATAACGGGATATGATTGATGGATGCAGTGAGCGCCGCTGTTACCATATTTGCTGCGCCCGGTCCGATAGACGAGGAACAAGCGATAATCTTGCGGCGGTTATACTGCTTTGCATAGGAAATCGCCACATGCGCCATGCCCTGCTCGTTGCGTCCCTGATATACTCTCAGATGTCCTGGATCCTCATCCAACGCCTGACCCAGACCAACGACCATGCCGTGACCGAAAATTGTGAAAATACCATCCACGAACGGCTCTACCTTGCCGTCCATTTCGATGTACTGTTGGTTCAGGAACTTAACGACTGCCTGACCGACTGTCATCTTCGTCTTGCTCATAGTTGCATCCTCCTTAAAAATTGCATTTCATCTTGAGATTGTCTGTGCTGACATCCTCTCGTCTTTTCTTGTTCATATTATAGCATTGTGTCCAAAAACCGTCTTCTATCTTCTTGCTTTTTTGTGCATATCTGGTGAATTGAGTTCAATTACACATCCTTGCTGTGAATTGTGCTGTTTCCACTAAATCTGGAATGCAAGTTTTCAAATTTTTGCTGTCCGTCTCATTTTTTTTTGATGATCTAACTTTCGTGTTTATCTAAAATCCTGCGAAAGCCGCCTGATTTTTTTGATATTCTTCGTTATGTTAAAAAAAACAGCAGCCTTGCAAATCCTTGCAAAGCTGCCATTGAAACCCCAAACGCCGTGATATTCTGTGTATTTTTATGTGTTTGCACATACTGAATAGCTCTGAATTTGTACTTTTTGCACATATTCCCGTTTCAACTCGGACAACAACTGATAATGGTCTGTATTGCCATGTTGTTTCTGCGCCTCCGCATTTGCCCAAATCTCCAACAGACAAATATCATTTTCGGAATCAACAGGATAGTAGAAATCATATTTCACATTTCCCGGTTCCTTTCTCGATGCTGCGGCAATTCCCAAATCCACAGCCTTCTGATAGAATTCTTCCCGTTTTCCCTCTTTCACCGTGTAGCGCACGGTAGCCAAAATATATGTGTCCATAAATATCATCCTTTTTCTTGTTGATAATTTCGGTCAAGCAAATATCGTCTGCGGTATTTTAACATTGCATAATCTGAAATGCGCTTGAGTACCGTCACATCCGTCGCACCTCCAACTGCACCGACAATCGGTGCACCCTGCAAAAACTTGGCATACAGCATATCATCCGAAAGCGCCTTTGCAGTTTTGTGAATCTGTTCATCCAATCGGCTGGTCAGGCGTTCGGTTTCTTCCGGCGAACGCTGCTTGGCGCCGCGCATGCTCCAACACATCGCATTCATATCGTCATCACGCTGCTGCATCTCCGAACCGCTATACAGGGCAGTTTCAATCAGCCGGAGTTGAAACAAGCGTTCTTCCATACAATCATACTCATACCCGAAGCTGAGTGAAATTTCATACAGATTCTTTAGAACGACACTGACAAACAGCGGGATGTCCGGAATACCCACACCGAGCAGCCCCAATCCAATCCCTTCGACAGAGGACACCAGCAGGTTTAATCGAGCACTGTTTCCCGCCTTTCTGCGAAACGCACGCACATGCCGGCGATCCTGGCGCACCTTTGCCGCATATTCCGCAATTTCATAATCCTCACGCCGTTTCTGTTTGTTATAGGTCTTCTCAATGACACCTGTGCCTTTTTCAAAAACCAATTGAAACGCCTTCACAAATGCCGTATCCAGCTTGCTTTGCAAACCGTCGGGAACAAATTTTTGTAGTTTTCCAAGCACATTTTCTCTTTGTTCGCTGTGTTTTTGAATATATTTTTCCTGTTTTCGAGTCAGGTCTTTCCATTCCTTTTCCCAAAGATCACGTTTCATTCCATCACTCCATCTGACGCTTTTTTCTCAACAGTTTCCGTCCTGCACATTGGTCAGCATCTATGCGCCATTGACAGACTGCACAATCCAGACATCTGCCTGTATCGCGTCCCGCGAGTGCATCCGCCGCCCAAGACGGATTGACCAACGTGCTGCGACCGATATCGACCATATCCACACCGGTACGCTCGAGAACGCCGTGTGCGTCTTCTGCCACACGCATGCCATTGACTGCAAAGACCGGGATAGAAACCCGTCGTTTGATTTCTCCTGCCGCATAAATAATATCTTTATATGGGAAATCATCCGGTTTCACCGGTTCATCTTCACCAGTAAAGCCATACGAAATATCCAAAAAGTCAATGCCATGCGCTTCCAATGCCTGCGCATGACGGATGCCGTCCGCCAATGTCGGCTCAAATGCGCCCAGCCGAATACCTATAACAAAATCTTCCGAAACAATTTGACGGATACCGTCTACAATTTCTGTGATAAACAACTCTGGATGTATCCCATATCGGTCATCCCTTTGATTGATCCGATGATTGAGAAACTGACACATCAGATAGCTGTGACAACCATGCAGTTCTACACCGTCATAGCCAGCTTCATATGCACGTCTCGCGGCATCGATAAATGCCTGCTGTATACGCGCAATATCTTCTTCCTGCATTTTCACGCCGTGTTTTTCGATCCCGCCCCGGCGCAGAATATATGTATCCGGACAAAACGCATGTTCTTCTATGCCAACGATTCCTGCATGATGAATCTGAACAAAAATTGGACAGCCCTCCGCATGCACCGCTTCGGTGATCCGGCGCAAACCGTCTATTTGACTGTCCTCCCAAATGCCGAGCTGTGTATCTGCCAGCCGCCCCTCTCGCGTGATGCAGGTTGCTTCCTGAATAATCAATCCCGCACCGCCATGCGCCATTGCACGGTAATGTTCTACATGGCGATCGCTCACAACACCGCTCCCATCCGTCCAATGATAGCACACCATCGGCGGCACACAAATCCTATTGCGAATACGGGTTTTTCGAATGAAAAAATTGTCATGTAATGTCTTCTTCATGATTTGCCTCCCTATGACGCTTTTTTCGCCGCTGCTATGTAAAAAACCGGCGAAACTGCTTCGCCGGATCAGGAATCAGTTTTTCTGTCGCAATTGTCCGAGAACCAGTTGTTTACACTGTTCAAAATAATCGTCGAGTGCAAAAGCATCTTCGTCTACAAGATATTGTAATGTTGCACCCTCCATCATAGAAACCATCAATACACTTAAAAACCTGCGCCGATGCTGTGAAACCTGCGGCGCATACCGCGCAATGACACGGCTGATTTCTTCGCGCCACTGACGAAAGGAAACAGCAAATCGTTCACGAATTTCCTCATCCAGATGCGTCTGTGTCCAGAAATCAATTTCTGCATAGTCATATTTGGTCTCATACAAAATGAATTGTTTTTTCTGTTCAAAAAAGATATCGAGTTGAGCATCCAGTTCCGCATCCGCCTGCTCACGCAGTTCTGCACGGATATCCAGACAACGCTGCTGCAATCGATGCAGCACAGCCAACAAGAGATCCCGTTTGGATTTGAAATAATAATGAATATTCGATTGAAAAAGACCCGCATATTGCGCCACAAGGTGGATCCGCGTGCCGCTGATTGTGTGCTCCTGTACGACGTCCAGCGCAGCATCAAGAATTTTGTCCTCTGTTGACATCGCCTTATCACTTTGTAGTTTCATATATACAACTCTTTCTCCTATCGTATTCTATATCCTTCCGTGAATCCCATTCCCCATATTGATTGAATGCGTGCGCAGATATGCCATGCATGTTCTGGAACAGGATACCAAAATCAAGTATAATCTGTCCCAAGTATTTGTGCAAGTCCTTTTTATATAACCGTGTTGTGAAAAATAACAACCTGTTTCACATACGCCATATATCTTTGTTTTTTATTTTACACAGATGCAACACAGCGGTGAGTGTATAGACTAACCTCTTTGTGCAATAGTGGATATAGATTGCATGATCAGGACTCGCAAAATGAATGTGCTATATCAAAAACACTTTGTAATCCATTCGGTATCGTGCCAGTAAAGATGTACTGTAAATAATTCAAATCATGGTCGTGTCCTGGAAAAGTGAAAATATGCAAATTAGATTTACCTCTTTTCTTGAAATCATTACGAATTTTATCAATGTCAGAGATAGGGATATTTGCGTCATCTTCACCCTGAAAAATATATATCGGTACAGTTAATGAACACATGATTGTTGATATATTAGGCAAAGCGAAATGTTCTTTACACCATTTTGAAGTTATTTGAACTGAATAATTATTTCTTAACCATTCATCATCATTATCCTCTATGGCTCGACATACTTGCTTTTTATAGTCTGCTATTTGTAATGCAAAATCATTCTGTGTAAGTTTTCCGTCTTTATCTATATCCAAATCTTCAAATTCCACATCTTGAAAAAGAGAAGAACGAACGTTTAATTTATCATGGATAAAATCTGATTTTTCTATAAATCCTTTTTCCCTGCAATCAAAATACTTACACATATTAACCATTGAACTTCCACCGCTTAATTGCCAATCAAGAGTATCTTTCATATTTTCATAAGAAAAACCCAAAAGCAGCAATCCGTCAATATCATTACACTGTGCCATTGCAAATGGAATCAGGGTAGCACCCTCACTAATTCCCATAAGCAATATTTTAGATTTCTTAAATTGTGGTAATGCCTTTATATAATTTTTCACAGTTATAATATCCTGAATAGATGTTGACGGACAATAAGTTGCATATTGCTCCATGTTGATAGACACAAAATCTGGCGGAACATCTGATATACTGCATCCTCTAGTGTTCCAACGACAAAAGGCAATATTACGCCTGCAAAATTCGTCAACAAACAAATCAAAATAATTAAACTGTTTTCCTGCAATCTCTCTATGATTATCATAAGTATTAGCACCGCTACCATGACAGAAAATGATAACACTTTCACTGTTTGCAGGATAATCTATTTTGACATCAAGGTTGTAGTTGTCATGTGCCTGCACCTGAACTATTGTGGTTTGCTTCACAAACTTCACACTCCCAAGCTCTGAAATTTTCATAAAGATATGATACCTCTATCCAATATCGCCTACAATGGAAATATGCAATACGGATTATTTTTTCCAGTTGTCCCTGCGGATTGCCTGCGAATATCTTTTTTGTATTTCAGCTTTATCTCAGATATGAAAAAACGGTCAACCATATCTTCATATCATATGAACTCAGTCATAACTCATTTCAATCACACTTGAATAAAAATCTAAAGCATTTATATGGTATTCCTTTTTCCTCTTGATTTATATAAATACACAAAACCCGCCTCCGGAAGATCTCCGAAGGCGGGCAACACATGATTTGACGGGTTAAAGGATCTGATCTTCCGTGCACAACTTGCCAGAATAGCGTGTAACGCAGAACGGCTCTGTACGGCTTTCAGCGTGAATCCCCAGCTCGCTCAACAGCGAAACCATTTCATTGCACACATCCAAATTATGGTCTTTGTGTGCGATAGAAACACGCATTGTACCGTTATAGGAACTGATGAGCAGCGCATAGGTCTGTGCAGCGCTCGGCAGGATCGCACCATATTCTTCGACATATGGCAACATAGAATCCGGCAGCGAGAACCGACCGACATTGGTAACAAGGAAGCTATCCTGAAGGACAAAATTGCGTGCAACTTCGATGCCTTCCTTTACTTTTTCCTCCAGCGGCATGTTGCGCTCATGCAGCTCCAGACAGACTCCACTTGCCGCTTTTCCACGATACAAAAGCTGTTCCGGCACAAGCTGAGTCATAAGGAAATCATGCATCTTACAACATGCCTCTTCCAGCGGGAGCGACTCATATTCTGTCAGATAAGGCAAGTCAATAAAACAGATAAAATAGCGCGTCGTACTGCTTGGGATAACCTGACGCAGATCAACTGGAATTTGTGAAATGACCGGCTTATCCGCGCCATTTGCGTATTTGCGGTAAAATGCACGGCTGAATACCGGCGTGAGCACAGTCAACGGGCTGACACCCAATTTTTTTGTAACAGCACGCAGTTCGGAAAACGGGAAGATGATATCCGTTACAACCTCTGCCACGTCGCCGAGGTTTGTCAGTCCTTCTGCATGCAATGCCTCTGGCTTCTGATAAATACCATCCGCTTTCGGCTCCATCTCCTGCAAAGCGCGGAACGCATCCTCACTCTCCTCACGTGTATACATAGTATCCAGTGCACGGATGGTGCCATCATTCTTTACGGGCTTGCCACACTCCTGCAAATACAGGAACAATACGCAGCGAATGAATTCTTCAAAACCTCTGCCGTCACTGATGCTGTGCTGATATTCCATATAAATGGTATTGTCACGATAGCCGACAAGGAACAGATAATGATGCGTATCCGCAGAACCGATGGCATAGCGATATTCCACACCTGCCGGGTCAAACGGCAACACAACCGGGTCCTCCCCGTTGACATAGCACTGATATGACGTCTCTGTTTTTTCGATGCCAATACACATGTGCGGGAACCGCAACAACGCAATGCGCACTGCTTTCAGCAGACAGTCCGGATCGACCGGCTCGCTCATACGGATGGTGTGCCGCGGCACACAGGCAACCGTAGATTCTGTATTATAAAGAAAAATTTTTCCATAGCTATCCGTCATAGTCAGTGGATTGATTCGCAAATCAGTCATATTTACCTCCGATGGGAATAATTAAACAAAACATTGTCACATGTCTCTTATTGTCACATTTTTCTCTCCAAGTCTATTATATTCACTTTCCATGCACATGAAAATAGCTGGATTAAACAAATTTTACTGTCAGATACCTAAAGTTTTGTCTTCCAAACTATATTTGTGTATAATTTGGGAACATGCTGAACACTATGATGTCAAAAACCCCCGGTTTCGAGCAAAAGCAAAACCAGGGGTTTTTGGGGTATTTCTTTACTGATTATTCTCAATATACTTGACAATATCACCGATGGTGTTCAGCTTCATTGCTTCCTCATCTTCGATCGTAACGCCATAACTTTCCTCAAGATCCATCATCAGCTCAACGATGTCCAGAGAATCCGCCTTCAGATCTTCCTTGATGCTGGTGTTCTCATTCAGTGTGCTGACATCTACATCAAACTTTTCTGCAAGCAGTTCGCAAATCTTCTCGTACATAATTCATTCTCCTTTATGTCTTATAAATTTGTATCGTTGAAAACTCCGATTTTTCGGAATTTCTCATACCGTTGCTGACGCAATGCATCGCCGGATAAACCACTCAACCGTTTCAAAGAATCCGTCAAAGCAGATTTGATGTTGCGGAAATATGCTGTACGGCTTCTTCCCTCGCTGATAATTCCCTCAATCATACCGAAACGGTACAGATCACGTGCTGTAATTTGCAACGCCTCCGCCGCCTCCAGTTCACGCGAAGCATCCTTCCACAGGATGCTGGCGCAACCGCGCGGGGAAATGACTGAATAAATCGCATTCTGCATCATGTATACTTCATTTGCCACAGCAATGGCAAGTGCACCGCCACTGCCGCCTTCACCCGTAACAACGGACACAACCGGGGTACGCAGACCCATAAATTCATACAGGTTGCGTGCAATCGCCTCACCCTGTCCGCGTTCCTCCGCGCCGACGCCGCAAAATGCGCCTGCTGTATCCACAAAGCAAATGACCGGGCGTTGAAATTTTTCGGCCTGCCGTGCCAGACGCAATGCCTTACGATAACCTTCCGGATGTGCCATGCCGAAATTGGCTTCAATATTCTGCGCTGTCGTATGACCCTTCCGCTGACCAATAACTGTTACAGGCGTGCCGTTCAAGCGTGCGATACCGCCAAGCATTGCCCGATCATCGCCATACAAACGGTCACCATGCAGTTCGATAAAGTCGTGAAAGACCTCATGTACAATGTCATCTATGTTGGGACGTGCAGCATCATGGATGATATGAAGTTGTTTTTCCATGTTCTGTTCCATGCTCATTCCCCCCGCTTGGCTTTGCAACCGTGCATGGCGAGCAGACTGGCAAGCGTCTGCTTCATGCGGCTGCGCGGTACAATTGCGTCACAGAAACCGTGCTCGAGCACAAATTCTGCGGATTGAAATTCTTCCGGCAGTTTTTCACCGATGGTTCCTTCAATCACGCGCCGTCCGGCAAAACCGACTGTCGCGCCCGGCTCAGCTAAAATAATATCACCCAGCATGGCAAAACTCGCTGTCACGCCGCCTGTGGTTGGATCCGTCAACACGGTGATGTACAGACCGCCTGATTCTGAATGCTTGGCAGCCGCACCGCTGACCTTTGCCATCTGCAATAGGGAGAACATCCCCTCTTGCATACGGGCGCCGCCGGAACAGGTGAACAGAATAACCGGAAGCGCACGCTCTGCCGCATATTCAAACAACCGTGTCAGCTTTTCGCCTACGACACTGCCCATCGATGCCATCATGAAATGGCTGTCCATCACGCCAATGCATGCCTTGATGCCGCTGATGCGGCATGTACCAGTCACAACTGCATCATTCATACCGGTTTTTTCGCGCAGGGCAGCAATTTTTTCCGCATAACCCTCAAAGCCGAGCGGATCTGCCGTCTCCAAGGAGTCAAATAACTCGCGAAATGAATCCCGATCCGCAATCTGCCGGATACGCGTGCGCGCCAGCAGGCGACCATGTGCGCCGCAAGTCGGACAGACATACAGATTTTTACCATATTTCGCGGCGGAAAGCTGTGCGCCGCACTTTTTGCACACAACAGACACAGGGCTATCCTTTTGTCCTGTTTTGGACTTGATTTGTCTGGAATTTTCCCGCGTCTTTGGAAATAAATCAATCAGCAACTGTCATCCCTCCCAGCAACGCTGTATCTCAGTGTTTTGTATCAAACGTGCCGTCTTCGATCGAATTTGTGTGGAACTGAGCCGTTTCAAACGCTTCCGACAATAAAATAGAGAGCTGATAATCCGTATTGGTCACAATGCCTTCAAACAGCATCTCGGACAGTGCACGTCTCATGCGCGCCAGCGCTTGTGCGCGGTCACAGCCAAACGTGATCAGCTTCCCTATCATACTATCATAAAACGGAGGAATTGTATACCCCTGATAAACAGCGGTATCCACACGCACGCCTGCACCGCCTGCCAAATGCATTGAATGAATTGTGCCCGGCTGCGGACGGAACTGCGCATCTTCTGCATTGATGCGGCATTCAATGGCATGTCCGAACCGCGGCACATCTTCCTGTGCAATATCCAACGTCTCACCAAAAGCAATGCGCAATTGCCATGCGACAAGATCAATGCCTGTGAGCACCTCAGTGACTGGGTGCTCAACCTGGATACGTGTATTCATTTCGCAAAAATAAAAATTCTGCTCACTATCCACAAGGAATTCAACAGTTCCTGCACCAACATATCCCGCACGCTTTGCCAGGCGCACCGCACAGTCACACATATTGCGGCGATGCTCCTCGTCCAGAAACGGCGAAGGCGCTTCCTCAATCAATTTCTGATGGCGGCGCTGAATGGAACATTCGCGGTCATACAGATGAATCACATTGCCTTCATTGTCTCCCAACACCTGCACCTCGATATGGCGCGGCTTTGAGATGAATTTTTCCATATACAACCGTCCGTCGCCAAAATTGACAACGGCTTCACTGGAAGCCGATTCAAACGCTTCCTTGAGCTGTGTCTCATTTTCAGCGACGCGGATGCCCTTTCCGCCGCCGCCCGCAGATGCTTTGAGCATAACCGGATAGCCGATCTTCTCCGCCCAATGCGCAGCGTCCTCAATGGTCTCAACAATACCATCCGAACCTTCCGCCAGCGGGACGCCAGCTTCACGCGCCATATCACGTGCTGAAGTCTTGTCACCCAGCGCACGGATGGTTTTCTCTCTCGGTCCGATGAACGCCAAACCATTTTCTGCACACGCGCGCGCAAAATCCGCGTTTTCTGACAGAAATCCATACCCCGGATGAATGGCCTGTGCACCCGCGCCAATCGCCGCTTCAATGATATTGCTGATGTTGAGATAACTCTCCTGCGATGGTGCAGGACCAATGCAAACCGCCTCGTCTGCAATCTGCGCATGCAGTGCCTCTTTGTCCGCCTCTGAATACACGGCGACGCTGAGAACGCCAAGATCACGACAGGCGCGGATGATACGCACAGCAATTTCACCGCGGTTGGCAATCAATATCTTGGTAAACATGAAGCTCAATCTCCAATTGCACAGGTAAATGTACCCTGTGCCGCCTTTTCATCACCGACGTAAGCCACACCATCTGCAACAACAATGCTGCCACGGATCTTCACCAACTGAACCTTGAGCGTCAGCGTATCGCCCGGCAACACCTTGCGGCGGAATTTGATCTTATCCCACGACGCAAAATATCCGGTTTTTCCGCGGAATTCTTCGCGCGACAAAATGGCTGTCGCTCCCGTCTGTGCAAGCGCTTCAATGATAAATACGCCCGGCATCACCGGATTTCCCGGAAAATGTCCTGCAAAGAACATTTCTTCACCGGTCAGATGCTTGGTTCCAATTACAGTACCCGCTTCCTGATCCATTTCTTCTATTGAATCGACCATCAACATCGGGTCACGATGTGGAATAATCGCTTTAATCTGTTCTGTATCGAGCAGCAATTGCCGTACCTCCCTTACGTAATCACGATGAGCGGCTGCTTGTATTCCACAAGATCACCGTTCTGTACGAGAACACGGCTGACCTTGCCATCACAGGGACATTCAATCGTGTTCATTGTCTTCATCGCTTCGATGATGCACAACGTCTGCCCTTTGCGGACGCTGTCACCCACTTCGACCAGCGGCGGCTCTTCCGGCGCATTGGCGGCATAAAATGTACCGACCAGCGGTGCAAATACAACCGTACCGTCAAACTGCTCTTCCGGTTCTTCCTTCTGAACCGATACCTTTGCCGCCGGCACAGCAGATACCTCCGCAACAGCAGCTACGGGGGCATGCGTCTCTACCGTGATAGCAAATTCATCTGTTTTGACTGCCAATTTCCCCAGATTTTTCTGCGCAGCTTTATCCGCGAAAGCAAAAACAAGCTCTTTGAGATCATTGATTTCCATACCCCATGCCTCCTCAATTCTGATACTTGCGGATCAGGACGGTTGCATTGTGCCCGCCGAAGCCCAATGAATTGGAAATTGCTGCATTGACTGGGCACTCAACCATTTGGTTCGGCACATAATCAAGATCACATGCTTCATCCGGCTGCTCATAATGAATCGTCGGCGGGATTTTATCCTCATGAACTGCCATAGCGCATGCAATCGCTTCAACTGCACCGGCTGCACCGAGCAGATGCCCGGTCATCGACTTGGTCGAAGAAATTTTAACGCGCTGTGCACTGTCGCCAAATGCGATCTTAATCGCATTGGTCTCGCTGCTGTCATTGATCGGCGTAGATGTACCATGCGCATTGATATAATCGATATCAGCCGGCGTCATTCCCGCATCTTCCACTGCCATGCGCATGGCTCGCGCTGGACCTTCACCGGTCGGATCCGGGCTGGTGATGTGATAGGCATCACTGGTTGTGCCGTAGCCTGCAACCTCTGCAAGGATTGTCGCACCACGTGCCTGTGCATGAGACAGGCTCTCCAGCACAAGAATACCCGCGCCTTCACCCATGACAAAACCGCTTCGACGCGCATCAAACGGACAACATGCGGTTTCGGGATCTGTCTCCGTACTCAGTGCATGCATGTTGGCAAAGCCTGCAACAGCAACCGGGACAATGCTTGCTTCTGCACCACCGACCACTGCTATATCGAGATATCCATGGCGAATGGCACGCATACCCTCACCAACTGCGTGGGTGCCGGATGCACATGCGCTGACCGGTGAAAAGCTGGAGCCTTTCAGTCCATATGCCATGGAAATATGTGCCGCCGCCATATTGCCGATCATCATCGGGATGCAAAACGGCGAAACTCGCCGCGGTCCGCGCGCATCCAGCTTGATCTGTTCGTCAGCAAATGTCTGAATGCCGCCAATGCCTGAACTGACCAGCGTACCCGCGCGAAACGGATCAAAGCTACCCTGAACCAATCCTGCCTGTTCCATCGCCTGTGCAGCCGCTGCCAATGCAAACTGACAGTACCGATCCATATGCTTTGCTTCACGCTTATCTATATATGCTGTCGGGTCAAAATCTTTGACTTCGCCCGCTACGCTCGCCTTATATCCTTCAGGATTAAACTGTGTAATGGGTCCAATGCCGTTTTTACCTGCGAGCAGACCATCCCAGTATTCCTGTGCAGTGTTGCCAATCGGTGTAACAGCGCCGATACCAGTGATGACAACGCGTTCCATATAAGTTCCTCCTTATACCGGCGGAGCCAGCCATCCGCGCTTACAGCGCAGTGTTGCCATCCACCGACAGTACCTGCCCGGTGATATATGACGCCTTATCTGACGCCAGAAAAGCAACTGCCTCCGCAATTTCTTCTGGTTTTCCAAATCGCCCGAGCGCAATGCGCGCACGTGCATTTTCTTTGATTTCATCTGACAACTCATTTGTCATATCGGTCTCTATAAAACCTGGCGCAACTGCATTCACACGGATGCCGCGCGCACCCATTTCTTTTGCCGCCGTCCTGGTCAGACCGATAACGCCAGCTTTCGCCGCTGTATAATTGATCTGTCCAAAATTGCCGAACATACCGGAAATAGATGTAATATTGACAATACTGCCCGTCTTGGCACGTACCATCTGTGCGCCGACCAAACTGGTCATATTGAATACGCTGTTCAGATTGGACTGAATGACTGCATTCCACTGTTCCACCTTCATGCGTATCATCAGACCGTCGCGTGTAATGCCTGCATTGTTGACCAGAACAGCTGGAATGCCGATTTCGTCCTTAATTTCTTTCACTGCCTGCTTACAGGCATCATAATCGGATACATCCCATGCCTTTGCATATGCCTGTACACCCATGGCACGGCATTCTTCTGCAACGGCTTCGGCTTTGCTGACATTTGACACTCAGTTTACTACAATATCATAGCCGTCAGCAGCCAATTTTCTGGCAATGGCTGCACCAATTCCGCGCGAAGCGCCTGTTACAATTGCAAGTTTACCCATAATTACTCGACTCCTTCATCTCCGGACAATGCCGGTGCGCCGCGCAAAATTGCATCAGCGTCCTGCACCATCGTTTTGATAATATCATAACAGGTCGAAGGATGATTTACCATACCTGCAATCTGACCGGACATAAAAGTACCTTCTTCAAAATTGCCGTCCTGTACAGCCTTGCGCAGCGAACCGGCGGTCATCGCTTCAATTTCCTCCAGTGTGCGCGTCTCAATGTGTCCTTCCATCTCCATGAGTTTGCGGGACAACGGCGTTTTGAGCGAGCGCACCGGATGACCGGATGCCTTGCCGGTAATGACAGTAGAAATATCGCTCGCTTTATAAATCAGCTCTTTATATTTCGGTGCAATAGTACACTCCTCTGCGGACAGGAATATTGTACCACACTGCACGCCTTCTGCACCCATGATCCGTGCGGCAGCCAATCCGCGGCCATCCGCGATGCCGCCTGCGGCAATGACCGGGATGTTCACAGCATCTACCACCTGAGGCAAAAGCGCCATGGTTGTCGTCTCACCGATGTGTCCGCCGGACTCCATGCCTTCAGCAATGACGGCATCTGCCCCGACACGTTCCATACGCTTCGCATATGCCACCGATGCGATCACTGGAATGACCTTAACACCGGCTTCTTTCCACTGCTTCATGTACTTCGCCGGAGATCCTGCACCCGTTGTGACAACCGGTACGCCCTCATCCACAACAAGCTGTGCGATATCATCCGCCGTCGGGCTGAGCAGCATGATATTGAGTGCAAACGGCTTATCTGTCAACGATTTTGCTGTGCGCACTTCGTTGCGGATCACGTCAACCGGTGCTGCGCCGCCTGCAATAATGCCGAGACCGCCCGCATTGGACACTGCCGCTGCGAGCTTTCCATCTGCAATCCACGCCATCGCGCCCTGAAACACGGGATGACGAATCTGTAATAACTCTGTGATTTTTGTACGCATATATCGTCCTCTTTCTTTGTTACAGACGGATGAGTACAGCGCCATAGGTCAGACCACCGCCGAAACCGACAAAAATCACGGTCTGTCCACGCTTCAGCATCCCCTGCTGCCACATCTCATCCAGACAGATGGGCACGGATGCGCTGGACGTATTGCCCACACGGTCAAGATTACTGTATACCTTTTCCGCTGGCAGTCCATATCGGCGGATCACCATATCTAAAATGCGCGCATTCGCCTGATGCGGTACGATCCAGTCCACCTGTGAAATATCCATATTTGCTTTGTGCAGTACGCCGTCAATTGCGTCCGGAACAGCATGTGCGGTAAAACGGAATACCGTCTTGCCGTCCATATGCAAATAATGACTTGTTTTGTTTTCGCGCGGTACAGCCAGTGGATTTTCCGCCGCAAAGGCTGGCGCGAACAATGCTCCGCCATGTTTGCCATCTGAACGCATGTATGTACTCAAAATACCGTCTTCCGTATCGCTCCATTCGTATACTGCCGCGCCTGCGCCGTCGCCGAACAGACAACAAACTGTGCGGTCAGTATAATCGATCAGGTGACTGAGCACCTCCGCGCATACAACGAGCACACATTTTGCCTTGCCACAGCGCAGGTAGCTGTCGGCAACGTCGGTGGCATATACAAAGCCGGAACATGCCGCCGACAGATCGAATGCAAATGCATGTTTTGCACCCAATTTATCCTGCAATATACAGCCAAGCGTCGGTGTAAAGCTGTCCGGCGTAACTGTACAGGCAATGATCAAATCAATATCTTCCGCCTTACGCCCCGCATTATCCAGCGCCTGCTGCGCTGCGGGCAATGCCACATCAATCGCCTGCATGTCCACGGCAATGCGTCGCTCACGGATGCCGGTGCGCTGAACAATCCATTCATCCGATGTATCCACCATTTGTTCCAGCATCTGATTGGTCAAGCGCGTTTCCGGCAAAAAACTGCCTGTTCCCGTAATTATGCTGCCGATTGCGATCACTCCCATCCGATTTTATTTTGTCAGATAAATGTTTAGATTGACAAACTTATCGAAGCCTATTATAATTTATGATGATTGAGTTGTCAATCATTTTTTAGAAAAATATCTAATATCAGGCATTTAAAATTCAGCATGGAGGTTGTTTCCTATGATTTGTACCGCTTTTTTCCCCGGACAGGGCGCACAACATCCCGGCATGGGGCAGTCCCTGTATGACAACAGCACGGCGGCACGTAAAATTTTCGATTGTGCCAGTGAAATCGTCGGATATTCTGTTCCCGACCTCTGTTTCAACAGCAATAAGGAAGAATTGTCCCGCACAGTCAACAGCCAGATCGCCATCTTTACCTGTTCCATGGCAGGCGTTGCCGTATTACGTGAACATGACGTACAGTTCGACGCCTGTGCAGGATTCTCATTGGGTGAATACACCGCACTTGCAGCTTCCGGTGTACTGTCACTGGAAGATGCCATCCGTCTGGTTCAGCGCCGTGGTGAGCTGATGCAGCAGGCAGCGGACAGCACAGACGGCTGTATGGCTGCCGTGCTCGGACTCGATGATGCAACGGTTGAACAAATCTGTGCACAAACGGAAGGAATCGTTCTGCCGGTCAACTATAACTGTGATGGACAATTGGTCATCGCAGGCGAACGCGATGCAGTAACTGCTGCTACTGCTGCTTGCAAACAGGCTGGTGCACGTCGTGCCGTACCGTTGGCGGTCTCCGGCGCATTCCATACGCCGATGATGGCGCCCGCCGCCGCACAACTGCGTACATTTGCTGAAACCCTGACGTTCCATGAACCGGAAATGCCGCTGTATACCAACACCACAGGGGAGCTGTTGCATACGCCACAGTATCCGGAATATCTCGAACGCCATATGATTTCCCCTGTTCGTTGGAAGCATCTCGTTCAGAATATGATGGCAGACGGACACACGGATGCACTGGAAATCGGCGTCGGCAAAACACTGGTCGGCTTCGCCCGCCGCATTTCCCGTGACTTAACTTGCCGCGCAGTTGAAACCATGGATGACGTCATCGCCGTAACGCAATAATGTCCTACCGAACACCCGGACTGCAACAGACCGGGTGTTTTTATCATCTGTATTGCCATGCTGAAAAATCTTTGATAACTTTTATAATTTGTTTGACTATTGTGCAAAAAAAGCATATACTAAATGCAGGCAGGGAAGCTCTTCCTGCCTTTTCTTTTTGCTTGATTGATTGGATGATGTCGATTGAACCATTGATTAGGAGGAATATTTTGATTCACACAAACAAAACGCCAGAAGCTACTGTTACCTTTGACCAGCTCGGACTTTCTCCGGCTATCCTGCGCGCCCTCAGTGAAATGGGCTTTGACCAGCCCACTGAAATCCAGGCGCGTGCCATTCCTGCTGTCCTGTCTGGCGGCGATATTATCGGTCGCTCCCATACTGGCACAGGTAAAACGATGGCATTTGGCGTCCCAGCAGTGGAATGCTGTCTGCGTCATACGGATTGCCGTGAAACACAAGTACTTGTGTTGTGCCCAACGCGTGAACTCGCCATGCAAGCATGTGATGAAATCCGTAAATTAACACGTTATACGCATTTCATCCGCGCCGTTGCATTGTACGGCGGTCAGCCGATTCAAAACCAGATCCCCCAACTGAAGCGCGGGGCAGAAATCGTCATCGGCACGCCGGGACGTGTCATGGATCACATCCATCGCCGCACGCTTCAATTGGACAACCTTTCCATGGTTGTACTCGATGAAGCGGATGAAATGTTAAATATGGGGTTTCGTGAAGATATCGAGAGCATTTTATCACATGTGCCGGAAGAACGTCAAACCCTGCTGTTCTCCGCAACCATGCCTCAGGCAATTTTGGATATCACCGATCAATATCAACAGGATCCATTGATGATTGAAACCAAATCCGGTTCAGAACGCACGATGGATACCATCGAACAATATTATTATGAAGTCCCGCTGGGCAGTAAAATGGACGCGCTCGCATTGTTGCTGCATACGCACGAGCCCAAGTTGTCCATCATCTTTTGCAATACCAAAAAGATGGTAGAAGATCTCAACCGTTATCTGGTTGAACATGGTTTTCTCTGTTCCATGCTGCACGGCGATATGAAACAGGAAGCACGTACGGCTGTGATGCAAGCATTCAAATCCGGTCGCACCCCCATCCTGATTGCAACTGATGTCGCCGCCCGCGGAATTGATGTCGATGATGTAGACATCGTCTACAATTTTGATATCCCACAGGATTACGAATATTACATTCACCGCATTGGCAGAACAGGTCGTGCCGGCAAGTCCGGTATGTCTTATACGCTCGCTGCCGGACGCCGTCAAGTATTCCAGATCCGGGATATCTCCCGCTTCATTGGCGCACCCATTGCGCACAAGCCATTGCCCTGTACACAGGACATCATTGACCGCAAAAGAAACGTACTGATTGCGGAAATCCGTGAGCAGCTTCAAAAACCCGGCTCTTCTGATTGCAATCCGTTTATCGTCAGGTTGATGGACGAGGGGTACAGCCCGGAAAAACTGGCAGAGAGCATGATGGAGCTGTTGCTTCAGCGCGAATTGACGGACGTCCCGGTTCTCACCATCCCTCGTCCGGTCAGCAGCAAGCAGGGCAGCCATTCACTGCCATCCCCGCCTGAGGGCTATGCCCGTCTCCGCTTCAGCGTCGGACGTCATCAGCGCATTGCACCCAATCATATTGTCGCAGCGATTGCAGAAGCGACCCGCATTCCGGGCAAACAGATCCAGAAAATTTACTGTTACGGGGAATACAGCCTTGTCGACGTGCCAAGCAAATACAAAAATATAATTATTCAAAAAGTTTCCGGCACAAAAATTGGAGGATATAAGACGGACGTCCGTCTGTACGACTGGAAAAACCCGAAAGCCGGTTCTCAGGGCAACCGCAGCAGCAATGTGGAAAAATCCGCCGGTTCCCACAGCAGACGCTCCACAGGAAATCATCGCCGCCTCCCCTCCCGCAGCCCAGTTCGCCGGAAAAAATCCGGACATTCACATTGACTTTTTTACACTTCGCGTAAAATACAACCTATCATATATAAATATACACAATTTGTGCAATATTTGTGTCATATGATGGAGTTTTCATCGTTTATACCGCGATTTTGGTAATTCCCTCTTGTTCTTTTTTTTCTTTTCCCCTATAATAAGCATAGAATTCCATTTTTCATGGAAAGGAGTGTTCCGATATGTCTGATCGTACTGTTCATATCCCACAGGTTGCAGAGTATTATGATGACCTCTATATGCTGAATGGCGCTGTTATGGACAAAAACAGCTATGAAAAGCACACAGCAGCTATGCCTGCTGTACCTCCGGAAACTACCACTGCTGCATCCGTTTCATCTCCAGAACCTGACGTTGCAGAGAGTGATCCGTTTTGCGCGCCTCAAGATCTTCGTCAAATGGCCGCGCAAGCATTTGAAGCGGATCAACAGGTGGAATATCGCCCGGAAACTGCTGTGTTCGTTCCGTATACGATTGAAAACGGCGAATATTACGAATATGTTCCAACCACTGAGACAGTCTGCGAAAACACATTTCATCTTTTACTCGGTGCGCCAACACGCATGCGTCTCGGCTCCGGTTCGTACCGCACTTCTGGTTCTTATCGGCTGTCATCCGGTTCATATCGCCTTACTTCCGGCTCCTATCGCCTGTCATCCGGTTCGTATCGCCTTACTTCCGGTTCGTATCGCTTGACCTCGGGGTTTTATCGTTTGTCTTCCGGCTCGTTCCGGTTGTCACACAGTTCGTTCCGCCCCACCTCGGGTTCATTCCGGTTGTCATCTGGTGCATTCCGCCGTACTTCCGGCTCGTTCCAATGGTTATTGGGTTCTTTCCGCCGCACTTCCGGCTCGTTTCGATGGTCATCCGGCTCATTCCGCCCCACTTCCGGTTCATTCCGATGGTCATCCGGCTCATTCCGCCGTACTTCCGGCTCATTCCGGTTGTCTTCGGGTTCATTCCGTGTACCAAACGCTGCGCCCCATAACACATTCAATCCACTCGAAACCTCCGACAAACCGTATATGGGCAGCTTTCTCTGGGGTATGGATGCTGGCGGCTACGGTCTCAATTTAATCTGATGCGTGCCTTTGCCTCGAATTGGACACGCCCTTATGCCATGCAGAATCCAGGGCGACCCTATGAGATTGCAGATTTTGAACTGTTGACAACAATCCTTTCTGCACTCGCCTGGCAGCAAAAAAACGGAAGTATCTGCATGATTACAGACCGTGTCGGCGCACGCTATTATCGTTCACTCGGTCTAGCCTCTGTCTGGAATGGTGGTATCTCCTGTCAATTGGATGACGTACCATATACCGTCGATCCCTCAACTTTTTGGGCAGCAGGTAAATTATATGCACTTGCACAGGTCTCTGCACCATGTGCAATGATCGATACGGATTTTATCGTCTGGTCAGATCTACACGACAGACTTGCAAATTCCGCACTCACAGTCATTCATCGTGAGCATCTTGCACCGGAGATTTATCCTGATCCGTCTGCATTTGTGCTATCTTCACACTATTCGTTTCCACAGGACTGGGACTGGCATGCACCTGCCTGTAATACAGCGTTTACATGGTTCGGCGACGATTTATTGCGCCAATCCTATCTATCGGAAGCGTTTGACTTTATTCACGCCACGCGTGGACGTGACGGTCTGATTTATATGGTGTTTGCCGAACAACGTCTGCTCGCCATGTGTGCCGGAGAACACAACATACACATCGACGCGCTGTCCTCACCGGAACAGCTCTTTCATCCAACTCAAACTGACTTTACACACATTTGGGGCTTTAAGCAGGCAATGGCAGAGCATCCCCAATTGCGAGATGCTTTCTGTCGCCGTTGCGCCTGGCGCATTGCGCGCGATTTCCCCACCTATCGCGATATCTGTGCCAATATTCCCTCACTCCGAAAATATTTCTGAACCAAGGGGCGGTCTTTTGACCGTCTTTTCTTTTTTTAATGCTTTTTTCCAAATATTGTTGGGCGTTATATTTCGATTTTTCCGTCGATCTGCAGTGAAATTGTAAATTATTCTGCTATTTTTAGTTATTTTTAACAAAATTTCATGTGGTATTTTGTGCGCGAAGGTTGTTCGGTATTGATTGACATTATGCGAAATTCGTTTATCATTAAAAGAGAATGTTTTATTCAGGGGTGAATAAAACACCGTTGTCTCCCATTTTTTATGGAACAATACAACCAATATCCTAACTGTTGAGGTGGAACACACATGATTTATACTGTTACTTTTAATCCGTCTTTGGACTATACCATCCGAATCAAAGATTTTGAAGTCGGTTCGCTCAACCGCACCAATTATGAAGAACTTCGTGTCGGCGGCAAGGGCGTTAATGTCTCTATTGTTCTGACTTCTCTGGGTATTGAAAATATCGCGCTTGGATTTATTGCCGGTTTTACCGGCGACCAGATCGAAACCGGTATGCAGCAACTCGGCTGTCAAACGGATTTTATCCGTCTGCCACAGGGTTTCTCCCGCATCAATGTAAAACTCCAAGCTGAAACCGAAACCGAGATGAACGGCATGGGTCCGGCTGTGTCCATCGCAGAGTGTCAGCGGTTTATGATGATTATCAAACGGCTCAAGCCCGGCGATACGCTGGTACTCTCCGGTAGTATCCCCAGTTCTATGCCGCAGGATATGTATGAACAAATTCTCGACGCCATCGACACCGATAAAATCCGTGTTGTTGTTGACACCTCCAGCAACCTGCTTCGCCGTACATTGGCTTATCGTCCGTTCCTCATCAAACCCAATCTGATGGAACTGGGTGAACTGTTCGGTCGTTCTCTGATCGATTATGACGACATTGTCGGCTGTGCCAAACACCTACAGGAAGAAGGCGCACGCAATGTGCTCGTTTCTATGGGCAGCGCTGGAGCCATTCTTGTCACAGATGAAGGACAAGTCTTCTCTGCTCCAGCCCCGTCCGGTGATCTCGTCGATTCGATCGGCGCAGGCGACTCCATGGTCGCAGGCTTCCTGGCAGGCTATCTCGAACGGAACAGTATGGTCGATGGTTTTGCCAAAGGTCTTGCCGCAGGCAGCGCCACTGCATACAAGCAGGGTCTTGCTACCAGCGAGGAAATTACCGCCATCGCACAGCGATCAAGCTAAACCGTTAGAGGATGTGTATTTTCACACATCCTCTTTCTTTTTGTTTGAAAACTATTGTCATCCTGCAACAGTCGTGGTATACTGATGGAAGATTTTATTTAGATTGGCAAACAAATTCACAACAAAGGAGCGCTCATTTTGAAACTTCCAGAATTGAACATTGGTGGATTGTCTGCTCGTCTCCCTGTCATTCAAGGCGGTATGGGAATTGGTATTTCGTTGTCCGGGCTTGCGTCTGCTGTCGCAAATGCAGGCGGTATCGGCATTATTTCTGGCGTACAGATCGGTTTCCGCGATCCAGAATTTCGCAACAATCCTGTTGCCGCCAACCTGTGCGCCATCGGCAGCGAACTGCGCCGTGCGCGGGAGCTTTCGCCAAAGGGTATCATTGGCATGAATTTCATGTCTATCGACGCACATTATGACGAATATGTAACCGAGGCAGTAAAACACGGCGTTGATCTCATCATTTCCGGTGCAGGACTTCCATTGTCCCTCCCCGGTCTGGTCGAGGGCAGCAAAACGCGCATTGCCCCCATTGTCTCATCCGTACGCGCCTGTCGTCTGATCCTCACCAAATGGTTGAAAAAATTCAACCGTTTCCCCGATGCAATTGTCGTAGAAGGACCGCTCGCCGGCGGGCATCTCGGCTTTCGGCTGGAAGATCTTCTTGCCGGAACCAATCAGACGCTTGAACAGGCACTGACAGACGTTGTCAGTTACGTGCGCAGCTTCTGTGAAACACACAATATCACCATTCCCGTCATCGCCGCAGGTGGTATCCGTTCGCACGACGATGTATGCCGTATGTTTGAACTGGGTGCTTCCGGGGTGCAGGTCGGCACATTGTTTGCCGCGACAAAGGAATGTGATGCAAGCGACCGGTTTAAGCAAACGTACATCGATGCCCAACCGGAAGACATCCGCATCATCAAAAGTCCCACTGGCTTCGCCGCACGGGCAGTCAACACAGCGTTCGTTCAACGCGCATATGACCACGGCGGCATTCCCGTTGAGCACTGTTTCCGCTGTATGCCGGAAGTGTGCAACCCGGCGAAAACGCCATTTTGCCTATCTCAAGCGCTGTTTGATGCAGCAATTGGAGACAAAGATGGTCTTGTTTTCTGCGGCGGTCGCGTCGGTGAAATTACGGAAATCTCAACGGTTCCCGAAGTCATGCACAAACTGTGCGAAGCCTAGAAAACCGTCCCGCATGTATTGAGCATGCGGGACGGTTTTGCCTTTTATATCAATGTTTTTGCTGATACTTTTTTAAATCATTCCACGTCTTTGGAATCAACATGCTTCATGCGCCTCAGTTCTTCCATAAATGAATGTACATCCTGGAAATCACGGTACACCGAAGCAAAACGGATATAGGCAACCTCGTCGATATGCACCAGCCGTTCCAGCACCATCTCGCCAATGGCTTCCGAAGAGACTTCATTTTCCAATTTTCCATACAGCTTTTGTTCGATGTCCGTGAGGAGGGAATCCATCTGCGCTGTTGTAACCGGACGTTTTTCACATGCCTTGACAATGCCGCGCATGAGCTTATCGCGGTCGAACTGCTGGCGCGAACCATCTTTTTTGAT
The DNA here is from genome assembly GCA_944384655.1 of uncultured Butyricicoccus sp. Lineage (GTDB taxonomy): Bacteria > Bacillota > Clostridia > Oscillospirales > Butyricicoccaceae > Butyricicoccus_A. The sequence continues at coordinate 82,599 of CALWUF010000060.1, forward strand.
AACCATGAGCGAACCGGTCTCCACCGTCTCATAGGTCGTAAACCGCTTTGTGCAATGCAGGCATACCCGGCGGCGGCGAATGCTCTCGCCGTCAACGGTGGATCGTGAGTCAATGACCTTGCTCTCCGTATGCTTACAATATGGACATTTCATCTCAAAAACCCCTTTTGTACTGCGGACTGCAAAAACAGCCTGCTTTGTTCCAGCTCCGCGAAGTGGGTATAATCATCGCTGTATACCTCGACCAATGCGCTGTTGCAGCCAAGTGCCTCCAGCCTTCCGAATAATGCGGGAAAATCCATCTCTCCCTGCCCAGGCAACAGGCAATCCGACTGCGCATCACAATCGCTGATATGCAGATTGACGATGCGGCTGCCTATCACATCCACATAATCGCCCCAGTTCACTCCCGCGCGGCGTGCCTGTTTCATGTCCAGTGTAAACCGCAGTTCCGGGATATTGTCATATAATGAACGCAAAAATGCAGGTGCACTCGATTTGCACCACGACACATTTTCCTGTGTAAATGTGATGCCGCACGAAGATGCACGCTCACACAGTTTATGGTACGTTTCAAAGCGCCGTCCATCTGACCTTGAGGGCGGCAAACCGCGGGCGCGCAACAGTTCTCCATGGAATATGAAATATTTCGCGCCCAGGTCAGCGGCAGCTTCAAAATACCGCGTGTATTGATCGAGTGCGTCACGCGTACGCCGGGCATAATCAGAAAACAACAGATGCCCTTCAATGGAAGACGTAAATGGGTGTACGGACACGATCTCCAATCCAAACTCTCGCAGTTTTTGCTTTAGCATCACGCGAAACGGAACACCATATTCGCTTTCCGAGTTGATAAACAATTCTGCGCGTCGGTAGCCAAGCTGTACCGCCTGTTCAATACCCCGTTCCAGTTCCATCGGATAAAAACACGCCGTTGAAATTCCAATTTGCACCAAAGTCCCTCCTATCTGATTTCAGCATACCATATTTTTTTGAAAAAGAAAAGACCTGTAAATGTGATGAACTTCAGAATCTCTGCACATCGTTGCACCTATTCCGAGTTCACGATACTTTTCATGATTTGGAAACTGTGATACCAAATCCGCACTCCATTATACTTCTTTTTTCTATAGCAATGCCCCTTGTACAGGTATTATCCTACACAAAGGGGCATATGGTCTATTGTTTGTTTTCACACATTGTGTGCATCAGGTTGCACGATCAATGTCATCCGCGCTTGCGCTTTTTGCGTTTTTTCTTTGAATTGGAGGAAACTCTTTGAGGTGTAACCTTCTGCGGCTGCTTTTCCGGTTCGGTTGGTTCAGTCTCTGTTTTGAGTTCTTCCTCGGGCTGCTCAGCAACTTGCGGCTGCTCAGCGACCTGCGGCGGAGTAGGAATGTTGTTCTCCTGCTTTGTACGCATAGCCTTAGCCTTTTGTTTCTCACGCCTGTTCTTGCGCAGCAAACCGCGATACTTCGCCCACAGTGGACCTGCCAAAAACAGGGACGAATATGCACCTGCCACAACACCAATGATAATCGGCAATGTGAATTGACGTAAACTGGTGACACCCAGAACAAATAGCACACCGATTGCCAACAATGTCGTAATAGATGTATTTATCGTACGTCCTACCGTCTGCCACAAACTCTTGTCCACCGTATTCTCAAACATCTCACGGCGTGCAAATCTGCGGTTTTCACGCACACGGTCAAAAACAATAATACTGGCGTTAATTGAATAACCCAAGATGGTCAATGCCACTGCAATGAATGTTGTATTAAATGGAATTTGCAATATCAGATATGCAGATAGAACAACCAGAAGATCCTGCGCCAGGCAGGTGATCGCGGCAAGACCGGAAGTCAGCTCAAATCGAAATGTAATGTAAATCAACATCAATACTACCGCCGCAAGAGCTGCCATCACTGCTGTGCTCTGCATTTCTCTGCCGATGGTTGCATTCACGTCAGAAATATTTTCTGTATCGTCATCCGTAATTCCGAATTCTTCCTGCATTGCAGCAACAACCGCCTGTTGCTGTTCATTGTCCAATTTGGTGCTCTTAATCAGCACCTGTTCGCCATTATCACCTGTTTTCTGTACCGAAGATGGGGCAACGCCAGTCGCTTCCTCGACAAGCTCCGGAATGACAGTTCCCGAAAGATCACTCGTTACCTCCTGATGGATGTTGAATGTCATGCTTGTACCGCCGACAAAGTCAACGTCCATATTGAACAGATTCAGACCAAATGGCAGCGTAAGCAGTCCGATCAGACCTGGAGCGATGAAAATCAGGGAAATAACCGCAAAAATCGGAAATTTCTTTACAATAGAAAATCTGTTATTCATCGGTCTCACGCCTCCTTTTTCTTTTTCACACCGTAGAATTTTGGATCAGTAATCCGAAAATCTGCCATGCGGTTGAGCAGAAAATGCGTGACAGTAACTGCCGTGAACATCGACAGCACAACGCCAATTCCCAATGTCAAAGCAAAGCCCTTTACCGTACCTGTACCCATAAAATACAGGACAAATGCTGCAATCAATGTCGTAATATTAGAATCCAGGATAGCGGAAAACGCATTGTGGAATCCGGCGTCAATTGCGGCGCGGATTGTCCTTCCATTGCGCATCTCATCTTTCATACGTTCAAAAATAACAACATTGGCATCAACCGCCATACCAATGGACAAGATAATACCTGCAATGCCCGGCAGGGACAAATTGACATGGGCAACCGACAAAATAACGAGATCAAGCGCTATGTAAAACATCAACGCAATGGATGCAACAAAACCCGGCAAACGATAGAACAAAATCATAAACAACATAACCAACAGAACGCCAATGGCTCCCGCCTTTATGCTGGTTGACAAAGCCTTTTCACCCAATTGCGGACCAACAGAACTCATGCTGACTTCTTCCAACGAAAAGGGCAACTGACCAATATTGATCTGTTCCGCCAATGTCTTTGCAGACTCGGCTGTAAAGTTGCCAGAAATCACACATGTGTCGCCGGTAATACCGGTGGCTGCGTATTCCGATCCAACCGAAGGCTCGGACAGCACTTCATCATCCATCATGATGCTGATTGTGTTCTCACCATCCGCAGCATTTGCCGCTGCTTTGGTCGCCTCTGTCCACGTTTCAACTGCATCTTCTTTAAATGTAACCTCGACATAGTGCTGGCTTGTAAGGTCAGACTCTGAAAGCTGACCATAACCGGATTGTGCAGATTCAATGCCAGAACCGTCGAGAATGGTGTTGCCATCCGCATCGACGAATTTCAACTGTGCCGTTGCTCCGAGGACAGAAACAGCTTCTGCCGGATCATTGATCGACGGAATATCTACCTTGACGCGGTTATCTCCGACCAATTCAACCGTCGCTTCGGTATAACCCAGCGAATCCAGACGTTTTTGCATCATGGCCTGTACGGAAGCCATGTCGCTCTCCAGATTTGCCATGTCATATCCGTCTTCCAGGACAGCTTCAAAGGTAATGGAAGAACCGCCGACCAAGTCAAGACCACGTCGGATGCCATCTTCCTCATCCAGTACACTGGGGATTGAGACCGGTCCCACGGTGAGTCCAAAGATAGCTGTACAGCAAAGCAATGCAATCACTGCAATCACAGCCACAAAGGACAGGATACTTTTTTTCAAATCACTCGCCTCCTATGTGACAATAAGCAAACTAATTATATATGATTGTAACAATAAAGTCAATTTTATCCCATACTTTTCATCAAACTTTCATCAATACAGTCAAATTTACCACAAAATGCGCTTCTTTTATCTCTTACCTGACTGTGCGTGCCTTTAACCGTATCATACAAAAATACCGCAGAGCGGAAACTCTGCGGCATTTGTTTTTGCACTGTGTATATTACAGGTTAATCTCAACTTTGATATCATCATCATTCAGGTACGCCTGAATGCGTGGCATCACATCATTTACAATAAAATCTTCCACCTGCTGCGGTGCACGACCGACATATTCCTTTGGATCCATCTCTGCGAGGATCTCTTCCTTGGTCAGACCGAACATCGGATCGGCTGCAATCCGGTCAATCAGGTCATTATCCAGACCTTCTTCCTTGACACGCTTGCCAGCCGCCATCGAGTGCTCACGAATGCGCTCATGCAGCTCCTGACGATTGCCGCCCCGCTTGACCGCACTCATCATGATATTTTCCGTCGCCATGAACGGCAGTTCTCCCATGACGCGCTTTTCGATGACCTTTGGATAAACAACGATGCCTTCGGAAACATTGATCATAATATTCAGAATGGCGTCGATGCCGAGAAACGCCTCCGGTACAGAAACGCGCTTGTTTGCGGAATCGTCCAGCGTGCGCTCAAACCACTGGGTTGCCGTAGTGACAGCCGGATTGAGCGTGTCCACAATGACATAGCGGGCCAACGAACAGATACGCTCCGAACGCATGGGATTGCGTTTATATGGCATGGCGGAAGAACCGATCTGATGTGCTTCAAACGGTTCCTCCAACTCTTTCAGATGTTGAAGCAAACGCATATCCGTTGCAAACTTGCTGGCAGACTGTGCGATACCTCCGAGCGTTGCAACAACCTGTGCATCGATCTTTCTGGAATACGTCTGACCGGAAACCGGAACAACCCCCGGGAAACCGAAGTCATCTGCAATCATCTGTTCCATCTTACGGATTTTTTCATGATCGCCATCGAACAGTTCCATAAAGCTGGCCTGTGTGCCAGTTGTACCCTTTGAACCCAGCATACGCAGATTTGCAATGCGGAATTCAATTTCATCCAGATCCATCAACAGCTCATTGATCCACAACGTCGCACGCTTTCCGACAGTGGTCAACTGTGCCGGCTGAAAATGAGTAAAGCCCAGCGTCGGCATATCTTTATACTGCTGTGCAAACTCGGACAGACGGCGGATGACCGCAACCAGCTTTTTGCGGACGATCTTCAAACCTTCGCGCATCTGGATGATATCGGTGTTATCACCCACATATGCACTGGTTGCACCCAAATGAATGATACCAGCCGCCTTCGGGGCGACCTTGCCGAACGTATATACATGCGCCATCACATCATGGCGGACTTCCTTCTCACGCTTTCTGGCAACCTCATAGTCGATGTTGTCAATATTTGCTTCCATCTCATCAATCTGCTCCTGTGTAATGGGCAGACCGAGTTCTTTTTCCGCCCTGGCAAGCGAAACCCACAGGCGGCGCCAGGTGGAAAACTTCATATCCGGAGAGAAGACATAAAGCATTTCCGGGCTGGCATATCTGGAACAAAATGGGCTTTCGTATATGTTGTTGCTCATAAACAAATTCCTTTCCCGGCGCCGCGAGGGCGCCGATTCCATCACGGTACTATTCTTTTATTGTAGTATGCGAGGGGAATTTGTGTCAAGCGTTTGCGATAAATTCTTGCAGACGGTCCACACCCTTGTCGATCTGTTCTGTGGACACTGCATAGGACCAGCGCAGATAGCCCGGCGCTGCAAAGCTTGCACACGGAACAGAAGCAACCAGATTTTTCTCAAGGAGAAGCTGTGCAAAATCGCTGTCACTCTCAATGACCTTGCCATACATCGTCTTGCCGATAAAGCTGGAAATATCGATCATCGCATAGAATGCGCCCTGCGGCTTGATGCAGGAAACACCCGGAACCTTGTTGATGCGCTCAACCAGATGGTCACGGCGCTTCTCAAATTCCTTGCGCATCTCTTCCACAGAATCCTGTGGACCTTCCAACGCTTCCAAGGCAGCCCACTGCGCCATGGTCGCCGGTGCGCCAGTCGAATGGCTGGCATAGCTCGCCATCGCCTTGACAACTTTCTCATTTGCCAGCGCATAACCGACTCTCCAACCGGTCATCGCATACGTTTTGGATACGCCGTTAATGACGATGCACTGTTCCTTCATCGCCGGAGAAACCGAAGCCATAGATGTGTATTCAATACCATCGTATACCAACTTGTAGTAGATATCATCCGCGAGAACATAAATACCATGCTTCTCACAAACAGCAGCCAGCGCCTCCAGTTCTTCCTTCGAGTAAACCATACCGGTCGGGTTGGACGGAGAGTTGATCATAAACATCTTGGTCTTATCGGTGATTGCCGCTTCCAACTGCTGTGCAGTGATCTTAAAGTTTGCATCAGCCGTTGCGTGTACCTCAACTGGGACCGCACCTGCCATGCGGATCATCTCTGCATAGCTCAGCCAATATGGAGCAGCGACAACTACCTCATCACCCGGATCGCAACAAGTCATGATCGCGAGATAAACATTATGCTTTGCGCCAGATGCAACAAAAACCTCATTCGGCTGATAGTCCAGACCGAGATCTTCCTTCATGCGCTTACAGACCGCACGGCGCAATTCCATGATACCTGCCGCGGGCGTATATCTGCTCTTATTCGCACGGATTGCAGCAATGCCTGCTTCCTTGACTGCCTCCGGGGTATTGAAATCCGGCTCACCTGCGCCAAAGCTGACAACGTCAATACCATCTGCCTTCATCTGCTTTGCCATGGCACTGATAGCCAACGTCGCAGACGGTGCGATTGCGGATGCAATTTTTGAAATCGGTTTAACCATAATACTCGTTCATCCTTTCCGGGCGATCCTTTGATTTGGAGGAATCTGCCGACGCGGCTGCGTGATGCCGCGTATTATCTTTCTGTTCAATGATATTTATTATAGATAGATTTCTCCTCTTTTTCAACCACAAACTGCTTTTTTTATACCATTTCTTAAAATTTCCATACTTTGAACAAAATTTTTCCGTTCTTCGCGCATCGCGCATCATTTTGCACAAATTGCAGCACTTCGTTTTGCAACTTGCATTTCATTTTTTTTGCAAGTTTGAAAAAAATGAATTTTCACCCGGCAAAATTTCATTTTGTGCGCATTGCGCTCACACCTGTTCTCTGCACACATACAAAAAGACAGGGCTGTTCATGTAACGCCCTGTCTTTGATTTCAATACGATTCCTGCTGTGTCTGTTCCAACGCCCGTGCAATCTGGTCCGGACATGAGGTGCCGCGCCCACCGCAATCGACCCCTTTGAAAGCCTTGATGACCTGCTCGACAGGCATACCTCGAATCAGGCGGCAGATGCCGGATAAATTTCCCGCACACCCGCCAATCACTTCGATATTTTCAACGATACCGTCCTTGACACTATAGCGAATTTCTCTCGAACAAGTGCCTTTGGTTTTATATACGTTCATTTCCAAATCCTCCGTTGTATTTTATCTATCCTTGCTTTCAATGACCAACGCGCGCCCTTTGCGGATGAAAATGCTATATTCTGACGCCGCTGGTTCGTTGGATATCGTTATGATCTGCGCACGCGAAACCGTTGCATCTGTGAGCACATACTTTAACCCGCGCAGTGTCACACCGGTCAATGCCGCATCAAGCGGAATGATGCCCACATATGGATACGCCGCATCCGCCTGATATCGCAACGCCCCGCCCGGATGGAAGGTCACACGGTTGCGGCTGTCGCACAACATGCCGCGCACACCACAACCATGCAGGTATTCGAGCAAAGACAGGTTACATAAAAAATGGTCAATACGACCGCCCGATGCACACGCATATATGATATCATCTGCACCGCGCCGAATGGCTTCTCTGGTACAGCACATCAGATCGCTGTCATCTTTTTCCGGCTTTAACGCGATCACTTCAACGCCGTTGGGCCGTGCGCCCGAATCAAAATCTCCGATCACCAGATCCGGACAAATACCGCACACGGCTGCATGCCGCACGCCGCCGTCAGCACAGATGATATAATCCGCCTGTTGTGCCAATTGTCTGACATAAGCGTATTCAGTCTCAGGGGCAGACGCCAAAATCAAAGTCTTCATTTCAGCTTCCACTCCTTGAGATCTTTAACGCTTTCATACAGCCTGCAATAACTCTCATGACGCTCGCGGGGAATTTTCCCCTGTTCGACTGCCGCGCGGATGGCACATCCCGTTTCTTTGACATGTGCGCAGCCGGTAAACCGGCACTGGTTGATATATGGCTCAAATTCGCGGAATGCATATTGTAAATCATCCTTGAGGATCAGATCCATCTTTTCTGTATCGAATGCAGAAAAGCCCGGTGTATCGGCAATACACCCGCCGCCCGTCAGCTCAACCAGCTCCACATGGCGCGTGGTATGTCGACCACGCGCCGTTTTGGGGCTGATAGAACCTGTTTTCATTTGAAATTTCTCATCGATACAATTGAGCAGACTGGATTTCCCAACACCGGAATTGCCTGCGAATGCGGAAACCTTTGCCGTCAGCGCCGCTCGCAACAGATCGATTCCCTCACCGGTCTGCGCACTGACACGGAAAACAGAAAAACCTGCCTGTGTATAAATCTGATACAGCCGATCTCCGCGATCCAGGTCACATTTATTGATCACAATCAACGCGTCAATTCCCTTGTGTGCTGCAATGGCCGTCACCTTATCGATCAACAGCGTCTCTGTCTTCGGCGGTGCAGCACTGCACACCACGACCAACTGATCAACATTTGCAACCGCAGGACGCAACAATTGATTTCTGCGCGGTTCAATGGACATCATATAGCCTGTGCCGTCATCTTGCACTTCAATTGTCACACAATCGCCAATCACAGGCTTTTCCGACGCTTTACGGAACCGACCTCGCGCCTTACATTCGATCACACCGCCTGGTGTCCGCACATAATAAAATCCGCCGATTCCCTTGAGAATTCTGCCTGTTTCCGTCATCATCAGCCAAAATCATAATCCTGATCATAAACGGTAGCTCCATCGACGGTGACGACAATGCGGTGTACACCGTTGCTGTACGACAGCCTGCAAACCGCAGTCTGCGTACCTTCCCGAACGGTATGATTATACAATTGGCTTCCATCTACACTGATGGTAACCTGACAGGTTTTGTGATCCGCCGGAAGCGTCACAGTGACCGCTGAATTGGTGACAGAGACGGAAGTCTCCGTACTTCCACTTCCGCCGCTATTTCCATCATCACCATTTCCATCGTCGCCACTTCCAGTATCGCCATTTCCATCGTCGCCACTTCCATCGTCGCCATTTCCATCACCGCCATCGCCAGATCTCGCTTGGGCAATGGTGATACCAACGCTGGTGCCCTCGGCGACTTCCGTGCCATAAGCCACTGTCTGATCGATAACCGTTCCTTCCGGACTGTCACTTTCTTCCTGGGTGACCTCACCGAGCTGTAAGCCCATCGATTCGAGCAGTGATTTTGCCGCACTCTGCGTCATACCAGTCAAATCAGGTACTGTTTTGTTGGTATTCGCCGAACCGGACGATATAATCACAGTAACCGTGGAGCCAGTTGCTATCTCTTCACCCGGTTCCGGATCTGTGCTGATGACATAACCAGCCTGAACGGTCTCAGAACTTTGCACCTCCTGGCTTGCAGATAGACCGAGCGCGCGCAGAGCACTTTGTGCATCTTCAAAAGTCTGACCGATAACGGACGGGACCTTGACCATTTCCCCGTCTACAGAGATGACTGTCAACGTAATGGTCGATCCCTCTTCCACCTGTTCCCCTTCAACGGGATTTTGATCTACAATTTCGCCGTCTTCATAATCACCCGATGTGTCGATCTGTGTCTCAATATCAAAACGGAATGCATCGTACTCGCTGTTGTTGCGCACATCCTCTTCGTAATTCAGTGAGATGAAATTCGGAACTTCGACCATTTCCTTTGTGCCGAATATACCGGAAGCCATATAAGCAATCGCTGCAAGCAGGACAACGATAACTGCGCCAACGGCAATCTTGATGCCATGATTCTTCTTCGGCGGCGTATTGACATGCCTGACCTCATGAACCGGTTCTTCCTGCTCATATTCGTCGTCTACATCGTTGACCGGCTGATAGACGCGCTGTTGCTGCGCAGGCGTCTCCTGCTGTGGACGTGGGACATATTGTGTCTCCTGCTCCTCGTCCACCGGACGGAGCAACTGGGTTGCATCCTGATCGTCATAACGGATCGCACGGGTTGCATCCAGGTCATTGTTATGTCCGGAATAATTGAGCACCAAATTCGGATTGGTGCGCAACCGTTCCATATCACGATACATATCGAGCGCAGAACTATAGCGCTGATTGACATTCGCACACATCGCATGCATGACAATTTCATCCATCGCCTGCGGGATGTCCGTGACAATGGAACTCGGAACCGGCGGAACCGTATTTAGATGCTGCATGATAACAGCAACCGCCGTATCACCGCGGAACGGCAGTGTACCGGTCAGCATTTCATACATGACTACGCCAAGCGAATACAAATCTGTACGAAAATCTGCCGTAATTCCCTTTGCCTGCTCCGGCGAAATGTAATGTACGGAACCAATGGCTTCAGAAGACACCTTGCGTGTTTCCTGGCTATTGGCAAAACTGGCAATGCCAAAATCCATGACCTTTGCCGTGCCGTCGCGCAGCAGCATGATGTTCTGCGGTTTGATATCCTGATGGATGATGCCACGGCTATGCGCATGATCGAGCGCACGCGCCACCTGCTGTGCAAAGAATAACGTCTCCTGCCAGGTCAGATGGTGTTTTTTGCGCAGGTAATCCTTGAGTGTTACGCCCTCGCACAGCTCCATAACGATGTATTCCGGACCATCTCCATCCTGACATACATCATAAATAGATACAATGTTGTTCTGCGACAGCTTGGCAACTGCCTGTGCCTCATTGTAGAAGCGCTTGCGGAATTCATCATCCGATGCATACTCCTCTTTGAGAACCTTAATGGCAACATATCGATTCAAAACAGTGCAGTAGGCTTTGTAGACGATCGCCATACCGCCTGTTCCAATCACTTCTCGGACCTCATAACGACCCCCGAGCGTCTGTCCAATGTAATTTTCCATTCTATATTTCTCCTACTTGGTATATAAAACAACCGTAATATTGTCACTTCCACCGGCGTTGTGCGCCAGTTGAATGAGTCTGTCGCAGGCTTCTTCCTGAGAAGCTGACTGCGCGATAGCGGCTTCAATTTGTACATCAGTCACCAGTCCGCACAATCCATCTGAACAGAGCAACAGTGTCTGTCCATCATGCAGAATGATTTCATAATAATCCGCTTGTACCTCACTGTCCACGCCAACGGCTCGTGTGATGAGATTGCGTCCCGGATAATGCTTTGCGTCTTCACTGCTGAGCCGTCCCGTACGCACCATTTCCGCTACCAGTGAATGGTCTGCCGTCATCTGCGCGATTTTACCGTTATCAATGACATATGCACGTGAATCACCGACATTTGCAAGCACTACGCGGTTATCCATACAAATACAGCCGACCAATGTCGTCCCCATTCCGTTGTACGCAGGCGCGGAACGCGACAATTCATATACTTCCGTATTTGCCGCCGCAACTGCTTGCTGGATGATTTGGGAAAGCGTTTCCGTGTCAGCCTGCTCCGGATCGGCTGAGCATATCTGCTCCATAAACCGCTCTGCTGCACGTTCGCTTGCAATATTTCCGGCGCGTGCGCCGCCCATGCCGTCGCATAGAACCAAAAATCCGAGCCCGTTTTCCTTTATGTCGATGCGGAATGTGTCCTGATTGCTGGCGCGAATCAGACCTTTATCGGTTTTGCCAAATGCGTTCATTTCATCACTCTTTCCCGAACGTTTCACCCATATGCCTGCGGCGCAATTGACCGCAGGATGCGTCAATATCCGGTCCCAGAGTACGCCGGACTGTCGCTGTGACTCCGTTCTTTTCCAAAATATTTTGAAAAGCTGCGACATGCTCCTTGGTCGAGGTGTGCAGTCGGCTCTCCGTGACATGGTTCAGGGGGATCAGATTGACATGCGCTGGATGTCCACGCAAAAGCGCTGCAAGTTTCTTCGCCTGCCATGGGCGGTCGCTCACGCCGTCAATCATAGTATATTCATACGAGATACGGCGTCCAGTCATGTCAAAATAATGCCGGCACGAAGCCAACAACCGTTCCACTGGATAGCTCCGGTTTACTGGCATGATTTCACTCCGGCTCTCATTATCCGGCGAATGCAGAGAAATGGACAGGGTGATTTGCAGTTTCTCCTGCGCAAGCCGATCGATCTGATCGGCCAGACCGGAGGTGGAAAGTGAAATATGCCGCTGTCCGATGTGCAGCCCCTCTTCTGCACCGACCAGCCGAATGAAGCGCAGAACATTGTCATAATTATCCAGCGGCTCGCCCGTGCCCATCAGCACGATATTGGAAATGCGTTCGCCTGTATCCTTTTGCATAAACAGGATCTGATCAAGAATTTCCCCGGCCGAAAGGCTACGCACCAATCCGCCGATGCCCGAAGCGCAAAATTTGCAGCCCATCCGGCAACCGACCTGCGAGGACACGCATGCCGAATTACCGTGATGATAGCGCATGAACACGCTCTCAATACAATTGCCGTCATGTAATTCCCATAAGTATTTGATCGTGCCGTCCACTTGTGAAACCTGCTTTTGCAAAATATTCGGCGCAGTAAGCAGATATTGCTCGGACAGCTTCACACGCAGTGGTTTGGACACGTTGGTCATCTCATCAAAGGAACGGATGCCTTGATGCAGCCACCGGAAAATCTGCACCGCACGGAACGGTTTTTCGCCCATCTCAGACAGCTCCGCTTTCAATTCCGGCAGGGTTCTGCATTTGATCTCAGGTTTTATCATAAACATTCTCCGATGCATGCACGCCTATTTTCGATCTGGCGACATCACCAGTCCGATTCCCACATGCAGGACCATCTCCATAGTAAGCCATTTTACGGAATTTTGCAACAAAAAATCCATCCGTGTCATGTATATGCGGAAGCAGGGTAACGCAGCTTTCCACATCTTTTTCACAAACCGGTATGGAAAACGCTTTTTTTTCAAATGTCGGATGTGTTTGCAAAAACCAATCCACAATTTCTTCATTTTCCCGCCGCAACAGTGTGCAGGTAGAATAGACCAGAATCCCGTCCGGACGGACATACCGACTCGCATTGTCCAATATTGCACGCTGAATGTCGGGCAATCCGCGCAGCGCCTGTTCATCTTTATAGCGGATTTCAGGTTTCTTGCGGATGATCCCCATACCGGAGCACGGCACATCACATAGCACGCAGTCAAACGTTTCTTCCCATTCGGGTCGGAATTCCAAAGCGTCCTGCAATTCGGTTTGTATATTTGTCAAACCTAGTCGGATCGAACCGGCACGGATCTTCTCCAGCTTATGGGCATAGATATCACATGAGACCACGATCCCGGTGCTTTTCCTGCGCTCCGCGATAAAACAGCTCTTGCCGCCCCGCCCCGCGCCGCAGTCCCGGACCTTGGTTTCCGGCTGCCGGCCACGCGCATACACACTCATCCGACCCGCACCATCCTGTACA
>CALWUF010000061.1 GCA_944384655.1 uncultured Butyricicoccus sp.
CCCGCATTTCCTGCGCTTTATCCGATTGAATAAATGGATCCATTTTCCTTTCCCCCTTGTCATACATATATTTTCTTTATTATATCATAACAGGGAAGGGGATACAAGAAACTGTGATGGCTGAAACTTGTTGTCTTGTCGCTGCACGAAAGTTGTGTTATACTAAAAATAATCTGCTGTTTTGAAGGAGATTCTCATGGAACAAACAAGGTTTGACATACAATATGCTGCATTGCGCAGCGCCATTATTGAGCGCGAATTTGAATCACTCAATGACCGTCAGCGCGAAGCAGTCTTTCATACGGAAGGTCCATTGCTTGTGCTGGCCGGTGCAGGCAGCGGAAAGACTACTGTACTGATTCAACGTATTATCAATATTTTGCGGTTCGGACGAGGGTATTCCTGTGAATTTGCACCGGAGACCGCAACGGAAGATGACCTTTTCTTCCTACGCGAATATTTGCGCCATCCGACGGAACAGGACCGGATGCGTGCGGAGTTGTTGTGCGCTGTTCAGCCCGCCCGACCGTGGCAAATTCTTGCTATTACATTCACGAATAAGGCGGCAAAGGAAATCCAACAGCGTTTGGAACATGCAGTGGGTGAGGAGTTTGCACGCGATATCTGGGCATCGACATTCCATTCCGCATGTGTACGTATTCTGCGCCGCAACTGTGAAGCAATCGGTTACGACAGATCGTTTACGATTTATGACGCAGATGATCAAAAGCGCGTATTGACAGCGATTATCAAGAATAAAAAATTGGATGACAGGGTTTTTGACGTCCGCGCGGTTGCAGGCATCATTGGACGTGCAAAGGACAACCTTCAAACGCCGCGCAAGTTTGCACTGGAAGCTGGCGATGATTATTATCAGTCAACCATTGCAGAAATATATAAAGACTATGCCAGGCAGCTCAAAGAATCCAATGCCATGGATTTTGATGATATCATTATGAAAACCGTCCAGTTGCTACAGGGCAATCCGGAAATTCTGGAGCATTATCAGCATCAGTTCCGCTATGTACTCGCCGACGAATATCAGGATACCAATCATGCGCAATACGTGCTCATCAGCCTGCTCGCAGGCGGCTATGAAAATATTTGTGTCGTAGGTGACGACGATCAGAGTATTTATAAATTTCGCGGTGCAACAATTACGAATATTTTGGAATTTGAGCAGCAGTATACACACGCGAAAACCATCCGTTTGGAGCAAAATTACCGCTCTACACAAAACATTCTGAATGCAGCCAATGAATTGATTCGAAATAATGCATGCCGAAAAGGGAAAGAGCTGTGGACTGACAATGGAAATGGTACAAAAATCCGTTTCCACCGTTCGGAGACACAGGAAGGGGAAGCGGAATACATCGCAGAAACCATTCTCGATGGATTTTCAGAAGGAAACCGTTGGGGTGATTATGCTATTTTATACCGCAACCATGTGCTGTCCAACAACATTGAGTCCGCATGTAAGCGAAATAGCATTCCCTATCGCATTGTCAGTGGTTTGCGCTTTTTCGACCGCGCTGAAGTAAAAGATATGCTTGCTTATTTGTGGGTGATTTTGAATCCGGCGGATGATCTGCGCTTAAAACGTATTATCAACGTTCCTGCCCGTAAAATCGGCAATAAAACAGTCGAAACGGCTTCCATACTGGCAGAACAACATCAAACTACATTGTTTGACATTGTATCCCATGCATCGGAATATCCAGAACTGGGACGGGCGAGCGCTGCGCTGGAGAAATTTGCAAATTTGATTTTTGACCTGCAAAAAATGCTGGAATATATGCCGCTGGATGAATTTTATGAACAAGTCATGGCGCATACCGGATATCTCGCAGCGTTGGAAGCAAAGGGGGACTACGAGTCGCAGGGACGCATTGAAAACACCATGGAACTCAAGTCAAATATAGCAGAATACGCAGAACGGGCGCAAACTCCAACGCTCGGCGGATTCCTGGAAGAAGTGTCGCTGTTTACTGATATCGACCGCATGGATGCAGATGCCGATGCAGTTGTTATGATGACAATGCATTCTGCAAAGGGTCTGGAATTTCCAAATGTATTCCTTGTAGGCATGGAAGAGGGAATTTTTCCCGGTTTTCGTGCAGTGGAAAAGGATGAAGATCTCGAAGAAGAACGCCGTTTGTGCTATGTAGCTGTGACACGTGCAAAAAAACAGTTATATTTAACCTGTGCGGAACGCCGTATGATGTATGGCAGAACGCAATATTCCAAACCTTCACGTTTTTTGGAAGAACATCCGAAAGATTTTGTCGATTCCAACATCATGGAAACCAAACGTGAGGCACTGGAAAAGCAGGATCTTCAGCTAAATCCAAAATTTTATTCCAAGAGGGCGCACGATATATCTGGCAATATTCATAAGCATAACAAAGCAACAGCGGCAAAAAATCAAGCGAGTATAAAGGCAATTGATTTGAAGCCTGGAGATCAGGTTGATCACAAAGCATTTGGACACGGCATGATAACATCATGCAGACCAATGGGTGGCGATATTTTACTTGAAGTATCGTTTGATCGGGTTGGCACCAAACGTCTGATGGCAAAGTCCGCCATGAATTTTATGACGAAGCAATAAAAGTGAAAGACAAATTTTATCCGCAGTCCGGCAGAGAGAATTGCCGCAGACTGCGGATGATTTTTTCCTTATAAATGTTATAAACATGGAGTTAAGATTTTAGTCCAAGGGGCTGTTTTTCAGCCATTTTTCAGAAGACCCCCACTCCAAATTGAACAAAATTTTTATTTTGTTCAATTTGGAGTATCGCTCTTTCGTCAGGAGATGACCGTCATCTCTCACTCTTTGTCCTCGTTTCTGAGTGATGTAAAAAAGATCGGCACATTTTGTGCCGATCTTTTTGTTTTTTCGCTTTTATGCCTTGCCTGCCAGATAATTGTTGATTTCAGTTACCAACTCGTCCGCATTGGTACCATGAACCATGCAGGCTTCCTCAATGCTCTCGCCCTGAGAATGCGGACAACCGAGGCAATGCATGCCGATGTTGATAAAGAACTGAGCCGTATTGATATCAAGTGCGAGAACCTCGCCAATTGTGGTCTGTTTGGAAATTGCAGCCATGAGAAATGACCTCCTGTACTTTAGAAATAGATTACTTTAGTATTATACTGTCTCTTCCCTTGTTTTTCAATACATGTTGCCGTATTTTGATGAAAAATCACTTACAAAAGAACACCCATCAATCTGATGGGTGTTCTGACAATTTGCTGAATCAGCCCTGTGCATTCATCTTGGCGAAGCATTCGCTGCAATACACTGGACGATCATTTTTCGGCTGGAATGGGATTTTTGCCTCTCCACCACATGCCGCACAGGTCGCAGTAAAATATTCACGCGGCGCTTTGGCTGCATTTTTTCTCTTATCCCGGCAAGTTTTGCAGCGCTGGGGTTCATTCTGGAAGCCGCGTTCGGCATAAAACGCCTGTTCTCCGGCAGAAAAAACGAATTCCTGACCACATTCCTTGCATAGCAATGTCTTATCCTGATACATGATAATACCTCTCTGTGACTTGTCCTCCCGCGAATAGAGGAACTGAATTTATTGCGCACAGGATGTTACCTGTGTTCGCCCAAAAGTGTTGCGGCCTTCCGACGGATGCGCTGGATTGCGTTGTCCACCGACTTAACGGGTTTGCCGACTTCTGCGGCCATTTCCTCATAGGAACAGCCATCCAAATACAATGCGAGAACCCTGGCTTCGAACGCAGACAGCAAGGAAGTTAGTTTCTGCTGTCTTTCCCGGTGCTCCTCTGCGCCGATGACCAGATATGCCGGGTCAGCGACCGCATGCGCCGTTTCAGTATTTTCGTCAAAAAGAGGGGTTTGGGCAATGTTCTCCGAATGGTTGAGCGGCTCATGTTTCGCAGCGGACGCTGCACTGACAGCGGAATAGATGCGACGCATGATACACATGCGTGCAAACGCTTCAAATGGCACGCTGCGCTCAGGTAAAAACGCACGCACAGCCTTGAGCAAACCGAGCATGCCCTCCTGAATCAGGTCTTCCCCGTCGCCGCCTGCCAAAAAATATGGACGGGAACACGCTTTTACTACGCTGAAATAGCGGGCAACCAACAACTCTTCCGCCATGCGGTCTCCCTGCTGTGCCAGCGCACATAGCTGCTCATCTGAGCAATGTTCCATTGTGAGATTTTCATTGCTATACATCATATTGCTTCGATTATACCCTATCGTTAATAATTTGTCAAATGAATTTTGTTTACTATATTGATACAGGATGCAATTTATTTCATATTTTTGTGCGTTTCTGCTAAATATCCTATCTTATTTTATACAGATAGAAAAGAGAGGATACATTTCTGTATCCTCTCCGCACAAAATTTTTATCAAACGATGGACTGGATTACTTTTGCAACCGCTTCGGCGGCATTGTGTACACAGGTTTTATCTACACCTTCGACCATAACGCGAACCAACGGTTCTGTGCCAGACGGACGAACCAAAATACGACCTTCACCAAGGATTACTTTCTCCTTTTCAATGGCCTCCTGTACTTCTGGACGGTCAGACAGCGAATATTTGAGAGCGGTCGGGACTTGTACGTTGATCATAATCTGCGGCCACGGCACAACTTCAGATGCGATTTCAGATGCGCGTTTGCCGCTGTCCTTGAGCATTTTCAGGAATTGTACAGCGGTCAACTCACCATCACCGGTGGTGGCATATTCGAGAAAAATAATATGTCCAGACTGTTCGCCTCCGAGGATGTAACCATTTTCCAGCATTTTCTCGAGGACATACCGGTCACCGACATCGGAACACACAATTTCCATGCCGCGTTCCTTGGCATAGGCATGAAGACCCATGTTTGACAGGATGGTTGCAACAAATGCATTGCCGCGCAATTTATGTTGTTTTTTTAATTCCGCTGCACAGACTGCCATAATGCGGTCACCGTCCAACGTCTCCCCTTTGTCGTCTACAATCAGACAACGGTCTGCATCGCCGTCAAAAGCAATACCGGCATCGTAATCACCTTTGCGGACAAGCTCCTGCAATGCTTCCAGATGTGTGGAGCCACAGCGGTCATTGATATTACAGCCATCCGGCTCATAATAACGAATGGATGCATCGAGCTTCAGCTTGCGGAACAGACGGGATGCCGTCGCAGACGAAGCGCCGTTTGCACAGTCCACAACCACACGAAGACCGGACAAATCGCCGTTGATTGTCTCTGCAAGATAATCGGTGTACTCTTCAATCGGATCAATTTTTGATTTGATGACATGACCGATCTGTGCATGTGTGGCACATGGCAGGTTTTCCACGCGGTCAATGTATTCTTCAATACGGGCTTCCAGCTCATCAGAAAGCTTATATCCACTGCCTGCAAAAATTTTGATACCGTTGTGCTCGTACGGATTGTGCGAGGCAGAAATGACGATGCCTGCATCCGCCTTGTGTTTGATTGTCAGATACGCAACTGCAGGCGTCGGAATAACACCAAGTGATTCGACATCAGTGCCGGACGAACAGATGCCGGCAATCAGCGCGGCTTCCAGCATATCAGAAGAAATGCGGGTATCCTTACCAATCAGAATTTTGGTGCGGTGATTGGTTTGCTGTGCCAATGCATATGCAACAGCACGACCGACTTTAAATGCCAGATGTGCGTCCAGTTCGACATTAACGACACCGCGAATACCATCTGTTCCAAAATACTTGCCCATGTTCATAAACTCCTTCTATTTGATAAAAATATTGTGCCGGATATGAAAATATACCCCACAATGCAAATTTCTTAGTCAGTAAACTGTAATTGATCCGGCGTAATCGGCATATCGGGTCGAATATTCAGATGATCGTAAGCCAGCGCTGTGACACATCGTCCACGTGGCGTTCGATTTAGGAATCCAATCTGCATGAGATATGGTTCGTATACATCCTCCAACGTCACCGCTTCTTCACCGATCGTCGCGGCAAGTGTTTCCAGCCCGACTGGACCGCCGCTGAATGTCGTCATGATGCTGCGCAGCATGCGGCGGTCAATGGAATCCAATCCAAGTTCGTCAATTTCCAGCGCGCGCAGAGCAATATCTGCTGCTTTTTGTGTTATCACACCGTCAAACTGGACCTGTGCGAAATCGCGCACGCGTCGGAGCAAACGGTTTGCAATACGCGGCGTACCGCGTGAACGGCGGGCGATTTCATACGTACCTGCCGGATTGGCTTCGACCTGTAAAATGTCCGCTGAACGCGAGACAATCATTTGCAGCTCTTCGGGCGAATACAGCTCCAATCGAAGCATGACACCAAAACGGTCACGCAGCGGAGAGGTCATCTGACCTGCGCGCGTGGTTGCACCAATAAGCGTAAATTTCGGCAGATCAAGACGAATTGAACGTGCGGATGGTCCTTTGCCAATGATAATATCCAGCGCATAATCCTCCATTGCAGGATATAAAATCTCTTCCACACTCCGATTGAGACGGTGGATTTCATCGATAAATAAAATATCATTTTCGCTGAGATTGGTCAATAACGCGGCAAGATCACCTGCTTTTTCAATTGCCGGACCACTCGTCACACGGATATTGACCCCCATCTCGTTGGCAATAATGCCTGCCAGTGTGGTTTTGCCGAGACCCGGCGGACCATATAACAACACATGGTCGAGCGGTTCACCGCGGCGGCGCGCTGCCTCAATAAAAATGGACAGGTTCTCCTTGGCTTTGGTCTGACCGATATATTCCGCCATGGTTTTTGGGCGCAAAGTGGGTTCACGTTCATCTTCCGGTGTCTGTGATGAAGTCACAATGCGATCAGAAAAATTATTGTCAAATTCAATACTCATAGAGTTGTTTCCTCAATTACTGCGCCGCCAGTTTTTTCAGACAGGCGCGGATGAGATCTTCTGCGGACAAATCGTCAGCAATGGGAAGTCCCTCCATTGCCCGCATGGACTCTGCCTGTGAATAGCCGAGCACCATAAGTGCGGAAACCGCTTCATTTACCGCATTGGTAGCACTGCCCGGCACAGCGGCAGCTGTCATCACGATGCCGGAACCATCGATGTTCTCCTGCTCTTTGGTGAGCTTGTCTTTTAACTCCAGGCAAATGCGCTGTGCAATTTTTTTGCCCACGCCAGGCGCACGTGTTAAAAATTTTGTATCCTCAGTAATAATAGACAGTGCAAGTTGACTCGGAGGTGCACTGCTCAGAATGGCAAGGGCTGCCTTGGGACCGACGCCGGAGACACCAAGGAGCAGTTTAAAACAGTTGAGTTCTTCCATCTCGGAAAAACCATACAAATCGCAGGCGCTTTCCCGTACACTTAAATAGGTGTAAAGACGCGCTGTTTTACCACATTGCAATGCAGCACAGGTATTCTGTGATGTCCTGCACGCATAGCCGACGCCGCCGCAATCGATGACGGCAAGCTCTTGTTCGATCAGCGCGACTGTGCCTTCCACATAATAAAACAAAAATGACTCCTTTTCCGTTTCTAAATTAAACCTGTCACAATCCCAATTTTTGTTTGGCGAGCTGTGAACCGGCGGCATGTGCATGACAGATCGCCAGCGCAAGCGCATCGGCAGCATCGTCCGGGCGCGGCATGCGCGGCAATTTCAACATGATGCGCGTCATCTCCATCACCTGACGCTTTTCCGCACGTCCATATCCTACCACAGATTGTTTGACTTGCAAAGGCGTGTATTCCATCGGCACAATCCCTTTCTGGGCACAAGCGAGCAGAATCACACCGCGTGCATGACCAACCTGAATGCCGGTCGTGATGTTGGTATTAAAAAACAGCTCTTCCACTGCGACTGCATCCGGATGAAACGTATCCAGTAAAGTCAGCATATCATCATAGATTTCCTTCAAACGCAGATACAATGGGATTCCCGCAGGGGTCGTAATCGCACCGTGGCGGATATGGGTAAATTGTGCACGTTCATATTGCAAAACGCCATAACCGACAGTAGCATAACCAGGGTCGATACCCAGAATAATCATGTGAACCTCCTGTATTGGCATGCCGTACCATTAGTGTACCACAACTTGCCTGATATCACAAGAAAATCCCGCTTCTGCCGCTGAAAAAAGCGCGGATTGTACATCATATGCCATATCCGGCACGGCGGATGCGTTCGGCTGCGAGAAGAATTCCCGCTTTGCCGGAAGGATAGGTCAATCCCCCCTGCATATAGCAGACATATGGTTCACGCATCGGTGCATCGGCAGATAATTCGATGGATGCACCCTGTATAAACGCACCGGCAGCCATAATTACCGGATCGTCGTACCCTGGCATATCCCATGGAACCGGCGTTACGTAGGAATCAACGGGAGCACCTGCCTGAATGCCTTCGCAGAACTTGCACAGCGGCTCAGGCGCGCCAAACGCAATGGACTGGATAATATCATGCCTGATATCTTCTGGCAGCGGATGCACCTCAAATCCCATCATCTGCATAACTTTTGCGCAAAAAATTGCTGTTTTGAGCGCTTGGGCGGTCGTATGTGGTGCGAGGAACAAACCCTGATACAGCAATCGATTGTGTCCCATCGTACAGCCGCATTCTCCTCCGATGCCCGGTGCAGTTAGACGATACGATGCATTTTCGACAAGATCTCTTCTGCCTGCAATATAACCGCCTGTCGGCGCAAGCCCACCGCCTGGATTTTTAATCAGTGAACCTGCAATGATATCCGCACCAACCTGTGTGGGTTCAATCGTTTCGACAAATTCACCATAACAGTTATCGACCATAATCACAGCGTTCGGGTTTGCTGTCCGAATTGCCGTGCAAATCGCTCCAATCTGGTCACAGGACAGCGTCTCGCGTACAGCATAACCTTTGCTGCGTTGGATAAAGACGAGTTTGACATCCGGGGCAGCAGCAGCCTGTGCAATGGCTGGAATATCAGGCAGACCGTTTTTCATTTCCACCTGACGGTAGCCAATGCCATACTGTTTCATACTGCCTGACATATCTCCGGTGATGGTGTTCATCAACGTGTCATATGCCGGACCGGTCGCAGATAACACGACATCGCCTGTTTTGACGGCAGAAAACATGGCGCAGCACAGCGCATGCGTGCCGTTGACGAAACCAATGCGCACCAACGCCGCCTCTGTGCCAAAAATATCCGCATAAATTTTATCGAGGGTATCACGTCCCTGATCGTCATATCCATAGCCGGTTGTGCCGGCAAACATGCTCTCACCCACGCGATTTTTGGAAAACGCGGCGAGTACTTTCTCTGTATTGCACTCACTGATCTCATCAATGCGGTCAAACAGTGGGCGAATGCTCTTTTCTGCATCACGTCCAAGCTGACGCACTTCGGGGGAAATATCCAAATAATTCATAATTTTTTCTCCATCATCTGATGCGGGCATCCTTCATCGTCGTAGCCTTCGCCAAACGGTTGGAACCCGTTTTTTTCGTAAAAATTCATAGCACGGCGCTGTGCACCGATAAAAAGGACGGCGCATTGCTGCAATCCGTCCTTTTTTATCATTCAATATCCTCCGGCAACAGGGATGTCCCGTCTGGCATGACAAACAATGATGCTGACGGCTGTTCCTGCTCAATTTCATCGACCACTACGCTGCGCACCAATTCACTGCCGCGTGTGTAATCCGCTTGAATCAGCAGACCGCTGACCGCTGAAATCCAATAAGTCAGACTGTAACCACTTTCCGCGTGTGCAACTGTCGCATAGATACATGATACACCGCTGACCGTACGCAGTCCCGCTTCAGTGATTGTCTGAGGGTCTTCCTGAACCAGTGTTTCATAGGTTGGAATCATACTGAGATCATCCGGTGTGACCGTGCCGGTTACACCGGTATATTGTGCAGAATTGCCTCGCTGCCAGGCAAAATAATTGCCATCTTTGACCGCTTCAAATCGTTCAGCATTGCCGTTGGCATCATCGTATTGAGTAAGACACACATCATCCCGTACATATTGCATCGCATGAATTTCCTTCCACGCACCATTCCAGTACAATGTATTGGTTATGGATGTGCTATACGCTTCGGGTCGTTCGAGACTTGCAACAACTTGTTGCACATTTTCTTTTGTGATATCCGTGCTTGTCAATTCATATTGTGTCTGTTCGGTAATCACATCGTGCGCGTCCGTACTGTTGCTATCAGGTAGCACAATACCGGTATTTCCACCTGGCAGTGCAACGGCAAGAAGTATGGCGAATGCAACTGTCACGAGAAATACTGCCAGGGTCGCGCGGCGCGGGGTTATTTTTTGCACAATTTTTTCAAACAGACTCTGTTTTTTTTTCTGTTCGGTTGGTTTTTCTGTCATTTCCGACACTCCCATTACGGGCAGAACTCATCGGGCAACTGGGATACCTGTCCGAAGTGATACCGAATCATTTGCACAATGCGGCGCGACGTCTGCCCGTCTCCATATGGATTGACCGCATGCGCCATCTTCTGATATTCTGTCTGGTCATCGAGCAATTTGCATGCCATCGAATAGATGGTTTCTTCCTCGACGCCAGCCAGGCGGACAGTTCCTGCTTCAATGGCTTCCGGTCTCTCCGTTTCGCGGCGCAACACCAGTACCGGTTTGCCCAAACTGGGGGCTTCTTCCTGTAATCCTCCGGAATCGGTCATAACCATATAACTGCGTCCCATCAGATTGTGCATTTCATCAACAGAAAGCGGTTCAATGAGATGAATACGCGCATGTTCAGACAGGTATTTCGCTGCGGTTTCACGCACATATGGACTGAGGTGTACAGGATAAACGATATCAATATCCGCATAATCGTCCGCGAGGCGGCGCAGTGCACGCATGATATTTTCCATCGGAGCGCCATAGTTTTCACGGCGATGTGCTGTGACGAGAATGACACGATGACTTTCGTAATTCAAATGCTCGAGTGTTTCATTCCGAAAACGGAATGATGAGTGAACCGTTGAATGAATGGCATCTACAACTGTATTCCCGCATACAATGACGCCATCTATAATGCCCTCTGCAGCTAAATTTTTGCGATTTCGCTCAGTTGGAGCAAAATGCAATGTCGCAATTTGTCCGGTCAGTTTACGGTTCATCTCCTCCGGAAATGGGGAATATTTGTCAAAGGTGCGCAACCCAGCCTCGACATGCCCAACGGGAATTTTGTGGTAAAACGCCGCCAGCGCACCCGCAAACGTCGTGGACGTATCGCCGTGTACCAGAACGATGTCAGGGTTTGCCTGCTCCAAAACCTCATCCAGACCAGAGAGTGACTTGGTTGTAATGGTCGCAAGTGTTTGACGCGGTTGCATGATATCCAGATCATAGTCCGCTTTGAGATGGAAAATATCCATTACCTGGTCGAGCATCTGCCGATGTTGCGCTGTGACGCAGACGATCGACGCAACGCCCTCTGTGCGCTCCAGCTCGTGAACAAGCGGAGCCATTTTAATCGCCTCCGGTCGCGTGCCGAAAACGGTCATAACTTTGATTGTTTTCATGCTGTTTTTCCTCCGCAGTCACGATTTTTATTCTGGAACATCTTCATTTTGTTCACGCTTTTGAAGCTCTTCCTGAAGCTGTTGTTCATGGCGGCGCATTTTCTGTTGTGAAGAGGACAGATATACACCTCCGCCGATGATAATCGTCAAAATAACAACGGCAACGAGTACAATGGCGCGCAATTCACCGGACGTCGTGAGAACAACTGCCAGCAGACCGAGCACAGTCGCAATTGCGTACAGGATGGCCACGGCCTGTTTCTGATTGAACCCCATGTCCATCAGACGATGGTGCACATGTCCCCGATCAGGTGAAAGTGGACTGCGACCAGAAATGACGCGGCGCAAAATGGCAAATGCCGTGTCAAAGATGGGTAACCCGAGAATGAGGAATGGCACGGCAAACGAAATGATTGCATAGACCTTAAACATGCCTTGAATGGACAGCGTTGCAAGCATAAAACCCAAAAATGTCGATCCCGTGTCACCCATGAAAATACTCGCTGGGTTGAGATTATACGGCATAAAGCCGACACAGGATCCGGCAAGCGCAGCAAGCAGGATGGCAATTTCGATCTCACCAATGAGCAGCGATACCGCCAGCATGGTCATGCATGCGATTGCCGATACCCCAACTGCCAGACCATCGAGACCATCAATCAGATTGACAGCATTGGTGATTGCGACAATCCAAATAATTGTGATCGGAATAGACAGTGCGCCGAATTCGAGATACAAATGATCGCTCAACAGATTTGGGTTGGTAATCAGTTCAATGCGCAGATTGCCGAATACGACGGGAATTGCTGCTGCAATCAGTTGAATACAGAACTTAAATTTTGCACTGAGCGCATTGCAGTCATCGAAAATGCCAAGGACAACGATCACGGCTGATCCAAGGAAAATCGTCAGATTCTGCACGTTTTTCTCAATAAAAAAGAGGCAGACAACGACAAATGCCAGATAAATTGCCAGACCGCCGAGGCGTGGAATCGGCTTTTTATGCATACGTCGCGCATCCTTGGGGATGTCAATCGCGCCGATGCGATGCGCCAGACGCTTGACAGGCGGTGTAAAAGCAAATGAAAGAATACCCGCCACAAAAAATGCAATCAGCACCTGGACGACAACCAGATATATTTCATCCATACGATACCTCTCAACCGATATGTTCGGTTACTTTAAAAATTGCTGCATGACCTCGCCAATGCGTGCGCATGCAGTTTCGATCTGCTCAAGGCTCGGCTGAGAGAAATTCATGCGGAAGCCATTGGATACTGCGCTTTCATCAACTGAAAATGCATTTCCCGGGACACAGGCAACTTTTTTCTGTGTGATAAGCTGGCACAGTTTGAAGCTGTCATAGCCTTCCGGCAGTTCGCACCAAATGAACAGACCGCCATTCGGATGGGTATATGTTACACGCTTATCAAAATACTTTGCACAGGCATTCAGCATGGTATCGCGCTTTTCCCTGTGCAGCGTGCACATATCCGCAATATGAGCGTCGATGTCAAAACGCTCCAGATATTTGGCAACCAACATTTGAAAATACAGGTTGGTATGTACGTCACTGACTTGTTTGCAGACAACCATGCGGTTGATAATGTTTTTGTTTGCAAGGCAGTAACCAATGCGCATGCCTGGAGACAGAACCTTGGAATAAGAACCCGCATAAACAACACGTCCCTCGGTATCCATGGACTTGATGGTGGCAACCGGTTCACCCTCATAACGCAGTTCAAAATATGGATTATCCTCCAAAATCAGGACATCATATTTTTTCGCAAGTTCTAACAGTTTCCGACGGCGTTCCAGCGACATGGTGCGTCCTGTTGGATTCTGGAAGGTTGGAATGACATAAATAAATTTGACGCGTTCGGTGGTGGCGAGAACCTCCTCGAGCTTGTCCATGCGCATACCCTCATCATCCATGGGGACACTTTTGAGATTTGCACCAAAACAGCGGAATGCATTGAGTGCACCAATGAAGCTCGGTCCTTCGCAGATAATGGTATCGCCCTTGTCAATCATTGTCTGCGTGAACAGACTAATCGTCTGCTGCCCGCCAGTCGTGATAATGAGTTCATCGTCATCCGTACCGGTATGATATTTTTCACGCATACGTTTTTTGGTGAGATCGCGCAGCGGCTGATACCCTTCCGTCATACCATATTGCAGCGCAACAGCGGCTTCCTTTGAAAAAATTTCCGCACCGATCTCCGCCATTTCCGATTTTGGCAGGGAAACTGAATCCGGTGAGCCTGCCGAAAGTGCGATAACCTCCGGATCTGCAAGAACCTTGAAGATTTCACGAATTGCAGATGGTTTGATCTCCGCGATATGGCTGGCAATTTTGTATTCCATAATCAATCTCTCCTATCATATATATCCATTTGATTTCCATTTACCGGAATCCAAATGTTCTTGGTTGATTCTATCACAATATAGCGCCTGTTGCAACCGCATGAATCGCGCTTGTATGAATTTTTCAGGAAGATTTAGAAGATATTCTGTTCACAAAGGAGCGTTCTGGAACAAACGGATGCGCAAACATCCTTCCAGGACAACCTGCTTGTCGTATACTATTATACTATATAAAATATATAGCCTTTTATCCACTTTTTGCAAAAATTTAACGATTTGGCACTTCAGCCCAACCATATTTGTGGTATACTATCGTAGTAATATTTTTATGTTATTTTCGTGAAAGGAACTTTGACACATGATTGACACAATATTCAACTTTCTCGCTGAACATATCAGCGCGTATGGCGCTGTATTTATTGTATCGATGATTCCGCTTATCGAGCTTCGCGGTTCAGTTATTGTCGGCACAGCCTTTGGTCTTCCATGGCTCAATGTACTCGCACTGAGTATTCTCGGCAACTTGATTCCCATCCCCTTTATTTTGGTATTCGGCGAAAAACTGATTGCATGGCTCAAGACATTGCCAATACTTGCCCGTTTCACGAGCTGGTATGAGGCACGCTTAATGTCCAAATCGGCAACCATTCAGAAATATGCATTTTATGGTTTGTGGATATTTGTCGGCATCCCGCTGCCAGGTACTGGCGCATGGTCCGGTTCGCTGATTGCCGCACTGCTCAATGTTCCACCCAAGAAGGCATTCGCTGCGGTCGCATGCGGCGTACTCACCGCTGGCATCATCATGACCATCGGTTCACGCGGTTTGGTCGGGCTGTTCCAGTTGTTTGTCTGATATGATCACTTCTCTTGATTTTTCGCTTTTGTATTGGATACAGGAGCACATGCGCAACGATTTCTTTGATATATTTTTTAAGTTGGTAACCCACTTGGGTGATGCCGGTGCTTTTTGGATTATACTCGGTGTTGTTCTGCTGTGCTTTGCAAAAACACGGCGCTGTGGCATATGTGTACTTGTCTGTCTCGCCGTCACTGCATTTCTCGGCGAAGGGATTCTCAAACATTTGTTCACACGAGAACGTCCTTGTGTGCAGCAACCAATTGCCGATATGCTCCTCGCAATCCCCTCCACGTATTCTTTCCCATCCGGACACTCAGCATCCTCATTTACAGCGGCAACTGCGGTATTTTTTCATTATCCAAAGGCGGGCATTGCCGCGTACATCCTCGCCGCACTGATTGCATTTTCCCGCTTGTATTGCTATGTGCACTTCCCTACCGATGTGCTCACAGGCATCGCACTCGGTCTGTGCATCGGTGTTGTTCTCACGCCCCGCCTGAGCCGCTGGCTTACTGAGCGGTTAAAATGATTTCATTTTAGAATCATCTGTTCCCCGGTGTTGTTGCACCGGGGATTTTTTTGCACCTGTTTCCCGATCTGCACAAAAATGTTATTTTGCCGAACGCACAAAAAAAGAGCAGATAATTTGGATATTCTGCCGTGTTGACAATCGTCTGCTCCGCGGTATAATTTAACTATACTTTTATTAAATATTTTATTAAAGTTATCTTAAATTGGGCTATTTTTACAAATCCACTCTGTATTTTCTCGGCAGTTTGCGCAAGTATGCATCATATTTTCCGAGCTGTGGAAATTTGGTGAACCAATTGATTTCCGCTTGCGTGAAAAAACTGGCATTAAATTCGACCGGTTTCTGTCCTACAATAGAGACACAAAAGATCAGGTGTCAAACAGAAAAGAGCAACTGGTCACAGAGAAAAATAAGAGGAGGAAACAAATATGAAGGAAAATTGGCTGGGATTGGACGATGCGGTTGTAATCGTAACTGGCGGAGCTTCCGGTATCGGTAAACATGTCGTTGACACATTGATGCAGGCAGGCGCAAAGGCAGTCGTCGTCGATATGAATGTCAAAACAGGAGACGAACTCGACGGCGCGTATTGTGTTCAGTGCGACGTTACGAATAAGGACAG
>CALWUF010000062.1 GCA_944384655.1 uncultured Butyricicoccus sp.
AAAACCTCCTTTTGTTTTTTGATGTGGTTGCCAGACCTTCATCTATTCTATCAAAAGGAGGTTTTCTTTTATCTAAAGATTTTTATTCCCCCAGTTCAACTGGGGGTTTTTTTCGCTAAAGCGCCAAAAAGAGCGCCGCCTGTACTAAGCAGGCGGCGCTTTCGCGTCTGATTTGTCCGTGCCGGACATCAGGTCACGGAATTGGGCGTCTGTCAGATGCTGTGTTCGATACAATGCCTGAATCAGTCCGAGCAGCATACAACGATGCAGCTCCTGTTCCTGTTGCGGGGTCAGCGTCATGTTTGTCCCTCCGTTTCTGAAGGAATCCTATGCGCGTCCCCCAAACAAAAGAACTTCAATCATTGGGAATACAGCATATTCCAGGTCAATCCGTCGGTTGTAATAAACATGGCACTTGTATTTGCCTGCCGGATTGCATTCGATTTGCCATTTACCGTCCATACACCAAAGTCCAGTCCTGCACGCAGGCAGGCTGCACGCTGTGCAGCAGTAAATGTATCATACTGCGCACTGAGTACAACATGATTTTTGCCGTTTTTCAAATTTTTTGCCGTCTGAATGCTGTCCGTATTGACAGAGGATGTCAAGAACATAATTTCTGCTGCCGGGCACGCTGCGCGCAGCCTGGTCAGATCTATCGAATAAAAACTAATCCATGTGACACTGTCATTCATATTATATTTTTTGACAATCGTCACCAACAGATCAATTTCTTTCTGCGTCATCTGCTCTTTCAGCTCAATATATGGATGCAAACTGTTCTGTGCACACACAGCAATAAATTCCTCAAATGATGGTATCTTTGTTCCGGCATATTCTGCTGCTTTCCATGAGCCAAAATCATACTTTTGCAATTGTGCAAACGTAGACTTCGCCAGATACACCTTTTCATCACTGCCGGTAAGCTGTTCCACATTGCTGGTTCGGTTAATGGTCGAATCGTGCAGCAAAACCGGTTCGCCTTCCTTTGTAAATTGAACGTCCGCCTCTACATATTCATACCCCATCTGTGCAGACATTTGATAGGCAGGCAAGGTATTTTCCGGCGCTGCTGTGCTATAGCCTCGATGGTTGACCAGGGGCACTTTCTCGGCATCCGTATACTGGCGGTCACAGATATCCAGATATCCACACAAAATGACTGCACATTGTGCACGTGTCATGCCATCCTTCGGTCCAAATTTTCCTCCCGGCAGACCATCAATCAGTTTTGAACGGTACAGGGTATATACAGCGTCCAATGCATAATCTGCACAGCGTGCATTGTCAGAAAATCCTGCACAGGTGCGTACACGCGGCAATATGGTACCTGTTGCATTGGCATAGGCAACCAAAATCGTCGCTGCCTGTTCACGGGTGACCGATGCATTCGGTGAGAACGTACTGTTTGTCGTGCCGCTCACAATACCATTTTGTACAGCCCATGCAACCGCTGGTGCATACCATGCATTCGATGGTACATCAGAAAATTTATTTGTCTTGTATTCCTCCGGCACATACCCGCTGTTTTTCGCCAGTACCGTCACAAACATTGCGCGTGTCATCGTACTGTCCGGCTTAAATTCTGTCTCTGATACACCCGAGAACAATCCTTTTTCTACGACACGATTGATGCTCTGTTCTGCCCAATGCCCCTCAACATCGGTAAACTTCACAGCCATGGACTGTACCGGAAATCCACCGAGCAACAATGCTGCTGAGAGCACAACGGATAGTATTTTTTTCAATAGAATTCCCCCTGATCTTTTTTCGTCATGATGTCAATGGTTGTCAAGATATATGTCTGCCGGCGTCAGCTTGTCCACTGTAATCCCCTGTATAGCAGTATTGAGCTGCTGTACGGCCGTCCGCCGCTCATCAATCGTCCAGGCTTCAACATAAATCCCTGCGCGCAGACATTGCGCACGCAAGGTACTGGTCAATGTCGTATATTTCGCACAGAGAGATACCGTATTTTTTCCGGTTTTCAACTGCTTGATCTGTTCGACTGTACGGCTGTCTGCATAAGAACGGACATATCCCACTTCTGCGTGTGGATATCTGTTACAAATCCACTTGAGATTGGAATAATCAAAACTAATCCATGTCACATGCTGTGTCATATCATATTGCGCAACAATATCAAACATCTGTTCCAACTGTATACTCGATGCAGTGGATTTCAATTCAATATATGGATGCAAATACCGTTCCGAACACAACTCAATAAACTGTTGAAACGTGGGCAGCGCAGTATCATGATATCCATTTTTTCCGGCATCAAAGCTGAAGCGCTGAAGCTGTTCATATGTCATGCGTGACACTGCCCCATTGCCATTGCTCGTGCGGTCAATGGTCTCATCATGCAACAATACCGGCACATTGTCACGGGTAAATCGTACATCTGCTTCCACATAAATATACTGCCTATCATCCGACAGTTCATATGCTTCCAATGTATTTTCGGGAGCTTCTACAGAATAGCCCATATGGCTGACAACCTTCGCGCGTTGATTATCCGGACAAGCATTTTCACAAACTTCTTGATACCGGCGCAAAAGTACAGCACAATCCGCCCGTGTCATGACATCAGACGGACAGATGTTTCCTTCCACAGTATCAACAATGCCGGCGCGGTACAGCGTATACAGTGCATCCAGTCCACTGTCTGAACAGGTATTCATATCCGAAAAACGCACCGTCCTGCTTCGTCTGCGCGGCAGAACCGTACCACTATGATTCGCATGCCGGATGAGCATGATTGCGGCCTGTTCCCTCGTCACTGCCTGATCCGGAGAAAACTTCCCCGGCTGTGTACCAGAGGCAATGCCATTGACCACAGCCCACTGTACAGCACGTGCACAGGTACGTCCTGCTGGAACATCAGAAAATACCCGTCCGGCAGGTGGAAGCTCCGCACCATCCAATTTGGCCAATGCCGTGACAAATACCCCTCGCGTCAGTTCAGCATCCGGTGAAAACCGATCGCCAGCGCCGCAGGACAGCCAGCCCTGCCGCACAGCCCGGTCAATATCCGCTTCCGCCGGATGGCCTTTTGTATCCGTGACAGCAAATGCAGATGTGCGGCACAACAACAGTGCTGTGAGCGCCAAACCAATCGCTACATATCGTTTTGACTGCCGCATGATCTGCACCTCCCATTCGGTTATGATACCTCATCTCCAATTATTTGTCAAACTTCATATTTTATCCAATTGCCTGTGCATACAACATCACATCCGCGCCGCAATATCCCAATTTTTCATCCAAATCCGGTGTATTTTCGCCTACCAATACAAGATAGTTTCGAACACCTTTCGCAAGAATCAATTTGATAATGGGACTGAACGCTTCTGTATTTTCCGTTATCCCTTTCATGTTCAACTTGTATTTCCGATTATTTTGAGAAATGCGTGTGGTCAGGCAATCCACAACTTCCTGTGGCATAATGCGATCTATGTACTTACGCACCATATGCCTTGTTTCCATGGCTTCTTGTATCGTCATAACAAATCCCTCCATATCTCAACAACTCCAGGGTTCTATTTGGATAAGAATGGATGATGGCATCGCCATCAATTGTACATCAAATTTCAGCGATGGCTCTATTTTAGAGCTTGCATTGTGAATCCTCATAGACACATTCCAACCCTGATCGCAAACAACAACGATCGTATTTTTCGATTGTTCCTTAAATCCTATTTCATAGAACTTAGACGGCAGTTTCAGGATCGGAACATCAATCAATGCTTTTCTCTTTCCGTCCGGTCTATTCAACGTGCCATTGATATTGACGGACTCAATTTGAGTAAATCGTCTTTGGTCATTCATGATTATTTTATAAAAATCATTTGCTCCTATCAGATATCGAATAAGCAAGGCTGGAATTTCACTTGGATATTCATCATCCAATCGTTTCAATTCCTTCATAAAAGCTTGTAAAACAGGGACATAACAACGTTGTTCTTTGTCCGACATTTGATTCCATAACGCCGGGCATCCACTGGATTTACTCTCATCCCGAATTTTACGAAGTGGAAGAAATACATTTCGAATATCATTGAAATACTCTCTGGAACAACGTTTTCCAAACCAGTCTTTTCCAAAATCGATGGCATCTGATAATCGGCTGTGCTTGACAGCGTGATGATTGTGTTTGCATGACAGACCAATTTCCCAATCACAACCTCTGATACACAATACATCCCTGACATCGCCGGCAATCCCTTTGCTGTCAGCCTGTAAGCATATGTCCATGGGGGCAGATGCCTGCGATAATTTCGGTTCGAGGCGATCAATTATTCTAATTGCCGCCATTGCCCCTTGCATATATTTGGCTTGTTCCTCTAACGGCAAATTGTCATACGCATGCCTCGCTGTCTGCATCTGAGGGCTGTCTACCAAACAGACGCTCGTGCAATCACTATATTTTTTGAATAATCCATATGCGCAGGCATACTCAAACGCTTTTCCCGTCTCCGTCTGCTTTCTGTTTTTTGCCATAATAAAGTGCGTTTGAAAGTACTCCATAAAGATGTGTGGCAATGATTTCGGCCAATTTTACAGGGACAGCATTTCCAATCTGCTTATATTTTGAAGTCAAATCGCCATAAAACTCCAAATCAATTGGAAATGTCTGTATTGCAGCAGCTTCCCTCCAACTAAACCGTCTGGTTTCACCACTTTTGCCGAATTCCCAATGATCTTTATCTATTTTCACCATATTGGGAGACCCCGGCCACAATGTCACCTGTTTAGCCATAGCTGGTATCGTGTACGATACATCATCCCAATCCCTTTTTCGGTTCCTACTCATATATCGGCTGCTATATGGCGCATTGCATACTTCATCCGGAGTTGGCTCAGGGATGTTTTTTAAGGCTTCTCTCATTGTAACACGATACTTGCGCACAGGTGGAAAATCAAATTCTTCAATTCCCAAATCCTTTCGGAACCCAACGATAATGACTCGTTCCCGATCCTCCGGGACTTCATAATCTTTGGCATTTAACAATTTGTAAAAAACATTATATCCACAATCAGAAAACTCTTCTATAATTGCTTCTATGATGCTCCCATCACCCATTGTCAAAAGGCCTTTGACATTTTCTCCTACAAACATTTTAGGTTTTTTTGCCTTCACAATCCTTACATAATGTTTGTATAAAACATTTCTTGAATCATCAATTTTTCGCGGTCCACTCAGAGAAAACCCTTGGCACGGAAATCCGCCGAGCATAACATCGGCATCTAATATATCGGCTGCGTCTACTTTCGCAATATCGCTGCACACTACTTTTGCAGTACTCCAGTTTTCATGAGTTTTACAGGCATCGGCTTCGAAATCATTTGCCCAGATTATCTTGAAGCCAGCTCTCTCGAATCCCATATCAAGACCGCCAGCGCCAGCAAATAGGCTGATTGCCGTAAATTCTCTCACGGTTCAAACTCTCCTTTTATTAAAATTTTATGTCGCTACACCCATAGTTGGTCGTGCGAACATCAAAATTGTACCATATACACCTCCCTTTTTCAATTTCTCAAGCACTGCTTTCAGGAACTATTTTCCCGAAAGCATTGCCAACTAAGCTATCTTACAAATTTAAATTTTACTGATATTTATCACGCCGGAACTCATCTCAATCACAACAGTCGACCCAATCTCACACAATCTCATCCGTCCAATCTGCTAAAACTATACTTGTTCTTCCCGTTCCTCTATAAATTACTGCCATACGGTATAAATTTCTGCAATATATAAATACTATCCATATTGGAAGCAACTATCAGATATCCAGATAATTTGAATAAAAAAATAACATGGAGGCATGTATATGAAAGCAACGGGCATTGTCCGCCGTATCGATGATCTTGGACGGGTTGTCATCCCAAAGGAAATCCGGAGAACTATGCGGATCCGCGAAGGCGATCCACTGGAAATCTATACCGATCGCAATGGCGAGGTTATTTTCAAAAAATATTCCCCTATGGGAGATTTAAACACATTTGTAAATCAATTGTGTGACTCTGTTACCAAAACCATCGGTACAAGCTGTGTCATTTGTGACCGCGATTCCGTCATTGCTGTATCCGGCAGCGCAAAAAAAGATGTATATGAACGCAACATCAGTGCCGAACTCGAACGGGCTATGGAAAAACGCCAAATTGTCCAACCTGCAGATACGCCCATTTCTCTTACAGATGACGATCGTTATCACATTTCTATCGCCGCCCCCATTATTGCGGGCGGTGATGTATCCGGCTGTGTAGCGTTGCTGCGGGATGAGCAGCATCCCAATGCCAGTGAAGTAGAAAAAAAACTCCTGCAAACCGCTGCAACCTTCCTCAGCCAGCAAATGACAATGTAATTTCCTCCCTGTACCACGGGAATCACCGGATATTCCTATCTTTTGGGCTTTTTTTCGTATGATTCCGGCTGCTCCGGGCGATCCGCTCTCCAGTCGCCCTTTACATCAAAAATTTTCAAAAAAACTGTTGACATTTTATTTGTTGTATGGTATTCTATTTAAGCACTCAATGAGGTGCCTTAAAAATAAGATATCGCGGAGTGGAGCAGTTCGGTAGCTCGTCGGGCTCATAACCCGAAGGTCGTAGGTTCAAATCCTGCCTCCGCAACCAGTATGTAAGCCTGAATCATTACGATTCAGGCTTTTTTATTCTTCTATTTCGACTCACAGCTCTTCCACTGAAATCACACCTCGAACCGCAGCGACATTATCCGCCAAATGCTTGATGTTACAGTTTTGGCGCAAACGCAGCGTAAAAATTGCACAGGCATTGTGTTTCTTGCTGCCGGTAGCGCGTGTAATTTCCATATTGATAATTTTCACATTTTGCGTGCGATACAAGCGGAGAATCTGTTCCAGACAATTCTTGTCGGTATATTCAATGTATAAATTAATTTCCGGCGCATGGTCAAGCACACGGCGTTCCAATTTGGAAAACAACAGTTCCGTGAGCAGGATCATCAATGTGGTGAGGATACCTCCCTCATAAAATCCTCCGCCAAGGGCGAGACCAATGATCGCGGACGCCCATAACCCGGCTGCTGTGGTCAGTCCTTTGACCCGCTGGCGACGCGTAACAATGATCGTGCCTGCCCCAAGAAAACCAATCCCTGCAACGACCTGTGCCCCCAGCCGCGCCATATCCGTATAATAACGCATATTAAGATATAAATACTGACTCGTAAGCGTAGTCATAGCCGCGCCCAGACAGATCAGGATATGTGTTCGGAAACCGGCTGGACGGCGTTTAAATGCACGTTCAATGCCGATCATACCGCCACAAATCACAGCGAGCACCAGCCGCAGTGTCACAGATTGCAATGTAACCTCGCGCAATCCATCAAAAACAGATATCACAGCCACGCCTCCTTTCAAATTTCCCGAAGCACATAGATGCAATCCAGCTCTGCCAAAGAGGACAACACCGGTGCATGTGCTGTTCTACGATTCAATCGAAGGGAAAATACGATGCTGGGATATTTCCCCTGCTTCTCCCGACCGCGTTCGATATCGATATCAACAATTTGTATATCCTGCGATTTGATACATGCGATAATGCCTCCCACATTGTCCAGCGATTCAAATTCAACATAAATGTGCATCGCCCTGGAATTTTCCTGAATCAATGCGTCAACAATGGGAAATACTCGAATACACAGGAACATCAAAACAAATGCCGGAAGGATACATTCATAAAAGCCTGCACCAATGGCAAGTCCCATACAAGCAGACGCCCACAATCCGGCCGCAGTTGTCAAACCTGTGACCTGTCGATATCCTGTCACAAGGATTGTTCCCGCACCGAGAAACCCAATGCCATTGATCACCTGTGCGCCAAACCGTGAAACATCCGTCCGCAAACCGATTTCTTCCGCCAAAGCGGACCAGCGCGTGGACAACATGACAAATTCATACTGGCTGAGCAACATGGTCAGTGCAGCGCCAAGGCATACAAGAATATAGGTGCGGAAACCGGCAGCACGGCGCTTGCGTCCACGTTCCATGCCGATCATACCTCCGCTGATCATCGCCAGCACAAGGCGAACTGTGACAGAGCCAATATTAAATTCTTGCAGATATGCCCATACTTCGCCCATACCACATCCTCCTTTCACCATTGGAAATGCATGGTCAGCTCTCGGAAATAAAAAAAGCAAAGCAACCAGCTTCAAAAAATCTGATCACTTGCTTGGATGCCGATGCCTTGGTTCGTATCTGGAATTCGAGTTGGTTACACTATATCACAAAACATGCCAGATGGCAACCGGAAACCGATTGATATCGAGTCAAATCTGCATATTACGCAGATAAAATGCCCCGGTTCCAAGCCATTCCGCATAGAATCGGGGCATGTAGCAGTTCACAGGAAAATCGGCTGAAGTTGTTTTCCTTCTGCCGCCGCCTTCGCAGTCTCCGGAATGTTTTCCATCACTGCGACGAGTGAACGCGGCTTGGCATGTGGGGCATCCTGCCGCATTGGGACAAAATAATAATGTTTGCGATTGAGCAATGTGGCAATGTTCGGCGCAGATGCAGCGAGTGCATCATTGCTGGACACGGCGAGTACCACAGGCCGCTCGATACGCAATTGAGATTTTGCTGCCAATGCCACTGGCGTATCACTCAGCCCATGTGCCAACCGCGCGAGTGTATTTCCCGTACACGGCGCAATAATGAGCACATCCATCATGGCTTTGGGTCCGATCGGCTCCACATCCTGCAAGGTACACATCGGTTCCCTGCCGCAGATATGTGTGATCTCATCCATCGTATCATGCGCCGAACCAAAGCGTGTATCCATCGTGCCGACGGAGTCAGATACAATGGGCAAAATATCCCATCCATCTTTTACCATGCGCTCCATCACGCCCATCACACGGTCTATGGTGCAGAATGAGCCGCACAGCGCAAACCCTGCTGTCAGACTCATAACAATCCCTCCTCTTCCAGCATATGACATACCGTGTCATAAATTGCAGTCGCGGCACTGCGCGGCGCAACCCGTCCAGGCAAGGACAGTGCATGAATGACACGGCAAAGATCATCTGCATCGTCAGCCATTCCACCCTTCCCCGATGCCAGATCAATAATCAGCGTATCGGGTGCACAATCTGCCAACACGCGCCGTGTCAGCACCGGTGACGGCACGGTATTGATAATCAATGGGAATGAATTCATATGTCCGGCAAGTCTGCGCGTGTCCAGACAGGCATATCCTGCACTGCAAATACGTGCAAAATCATCATATCGCCTTGCGGACACTGTGACATGCGCACCCAACCCATGCAGCCGCGGTGCAAGCGCCATGCCAATGCGCCCAGCGCCGATCACCAGTACGGGAAGACCGTGCAATGTGACCGGAAGCTCCTCCATGGCGATCTGGATGGCGCCCTCTGCCGTTGGAATTGCATTGAGCAGCGCCAGCTCTTCCCGTTGCAAATAATCCCGCACGTCAATGCTGCGACGTGCTGCCATATCGCGCACCATGCGCGGCACAGAGCCGCCGTATACAGGCTTCCCCGCCGGGATGGCGTCGAGCACATCGGTCAGCTTATACGGTGCATTTGCAAGCGGTGCATTCAGCCGTCCGCGCGTGCCCATCACCGGCATGGGCAATAAAATGACATCCGCCTCCGCAAACAGTGTGCGGGGAGCGCCGCCTGCTTCAAATTGTGTGCCGCTGCGTTCCAATCCAATGGTGCACACCTGTGCGCCATCCGCTGCCAACAGCTCGCCCAAATAGACCTGCCGCACGTCGCCGCCTACCAGCGCAAAGGTCAGCGTGTGTTTCATATGAACCCCTCCCCCTTCCATGATTCCATCCTATGCGTCCGGTGCGCCGCTGACACAGCTTTTCGCACACTGTGTCATCTACCCTTGCCAATCCCGTCGCGATTCCCTATAATAGATAGAATCGAAGGAGGTACTACCATGAACCAGCACAACCGTATCCTCACCGCCATGTCCGGCGGTGTGGACAGCTCTGTAACCGCAGTCCTTCTGCTCGAACAGGGCTACAGCATCGCAGGCGCAACCATGAAACTGTATGCGCCGCAATCCGGTACAAGTGATCGCCCATGCGGTACGGAAGACAATATCGCGGATGCGCGGCGCGTATGTGATATACTTGGCATTGATTTTTATCAATTTGATTTCACAGATATCTTTGATGCGCAAGTCATCCAACGCTTTGCAAACGGATATGCCTGCGGACTGACGCCGAATCCCTGTGTGTACTGCAACCGCCATTTGAAATTTGGCAGGTTATTGGAACAGGCACGTGCCGAGGGATTTGACGCCATCGCTACGGGGCATTATGCCCGCATTGAATACAGTGACGCATACGGTCGCTGGGTACTCAAAAAGGGTGCTGTCCCATCAAAAGATCAGTCGTATGTTTTATATTCCATGACACAGGATGAACTGTCTCATACGCTGTTCCCACTCGGCGGCTATGAAAAAGAAACCATCCGCCGTATGGCAGAAGCGCGCGGACTGGTCAATGCCCGCAAAAAAGACAGTCAGGATATTTGTTTTATCCCGGACGGTGATCATGGAAAATTCCTGTGTGAGCATTGTGGGCTGTCCGCTGTGCCGGGCGATTTTATCGATAAAGCCGGCAACGTGCTCGGTCAACACCGCGGCATCCTTTACTATACCATTGGACAGCGCCGCGGGCTGGGTATCAGCGCTGACCGCAGGTTATATGTCATCGATAAAAACGCCATGAACAACACCGTCACCGTAGGATATGAAGAAGATCTGTTATGTACAGCATTTTCCGTATGTGATGTGAATTGGATCGCATGGGAACATGTCACGGAACCCGTGCGCTGCTGCGTGCGCACGCGCTATCACGGTACGGAATCCCCTGCGACGCTGACACCGGATGGCGACAGGGTACAGGTCCGGCTGGATGCACCACAACGCGC
Organism: uncultured Butyricicoccus sp.; assembly: GCA_944384655.1. Classification (GTDB taxonomy): domain Bacteria; phylum Bacillota; class Clostridia; order Oscillospirales; family Butyricicoccaceae; genus Butyricicoccus_A. Next base: position 10,961 of record CALWUF010000062.1, read on the forward strand.
CGTATCCCCCGGACAGGCGGCTGTATTCTATGACGGAGATATTGTGCTGGGCGGCGGGATAATCTGTGAATAAATAAAATCCCTCGGAAGCATCGCTTCTGAGGGATTTCTTCATTGTATTGATCTATTCTAACAAACTCAACTGACCTTTGTCTTCATCTTTGAGCAGCGCGCCAATGGACGGGATCGAATGCGAGACATACCGGCGCGGCTGAACAAACGATACCTCCGCCGTATCTCTCACCTTTGTGATGGTATGGCTGCCGCGCAGCACCATCACCTGTACCCCAACTGTGGTGCGCGTGGTCTTTTCTGGGATAATGGAAGTATTGACCGTCAAAGCGCGTCCATTGCTCGCAAAAATCGTGATATCGCGCTCTTCAATGATGTGGAAAAATGCCTTTGCAGGCGAACGGTCGGAATATGCACCGGTCAAACGCCGGCGGTTGGTCTTGGTTGCAAACCCGGACAGTTCAAAACGTGCCGCCTTGCCATTTTCAAATATGACAACCAGGCTGCCGGTATACTCACCTGGCAACAACATAAATACAACCCGTTCCTCTTCATCCATGGACAAACGGGATGGCAGGTATTCACCCAATACACTCGCCTTCATGTCATCAAAATCATACAAATGCGCTTTATAAACCTGTTGCTTGTCCGTAAAGAACAGGATCTCCTGTTTATTTGTCGCATCCAATGTCTGATGCAAACGATCGCCGTCTTTCAATTTCTGATCCGACGCACCGCGCAGCGACTGCGCCGTGATTTTTTTAAAGTAACCTTCCTGCGACAGGAACAGATGGACCGGATAGTCTTCAATATGATCCTCTGCGTCAAACTGTTCCACTGCATCCGCATCGAGAATGGTGGAACGACGGGGCGACGGATATTTTTTGATGATAGTCTCCAATTCTCTGACGATCAAACGGCGCACCTTTGCCTCACTGCTCAGAATGCCTTCCAAGCGTACAATTTCTTTTTCCAGACCATCGGTCTCTTCAATGCGCTTGAGAATATATTCCTTATTGATATGGCGCAGACGGATCTCTGCGATATATTCCGCCTGTACCTGATCGATGCCAAACCCTTCCATCAGGTTCGGCACAACCATTGCATCCGTTTCCGTCTCACGGATGATATGAATGGCTTTGTCGATGTCCAACAAAATGACCTTTAACCCGTGCAGCAGATGCAATTTATCCTTCTTTTTGTTCAGGTCAAAGCGAATGGTACGGCGTTTGCATTCGGTGCGCCATTTCACCCATTCCTCCAAAACACCGCGCACACCGAGCACCCTGGGCATACCGCCGATGAGCACATTGAAATTACACGAACAGTTGTCCATCAATGGCGTCAACTGCATCAGCCGATCCATCAGTTTATCGGGATCGACGCCCCGCTTGAGGTCAATTGCAATTTTCAGACCGGACAAGTCGCTTTCATCGCGGATATCAGAAATTTCACGCAATTTACCGCCCTTGACCAGATCGGCAATTTTATCTATAATCGCTTCAATTGTCGTGGTGTATGGAATTTCCCTGATTTCAATCAAATTTTCCTTTTTGATGTATTGCCATTTTGCACGGACTTTGAATGAGCCGCGCCCGGTGTCATAAATTTTGCGCATCGCCGCACGGTCGAGAATAATTTCGCCGCCTGTCGGGAAATCCGGAGCCGGAAGGGTCTCCATCAGATCGCAATTGCTGTCTTGCAGGTATGCGATGGTGGTGCGGCAAACCTCCTCCAAATTAAACCCACAAAAGGCACTCGCCATGCCGACGGCAATGCCGGTATTGGCAGAGACCAGGATATTGGGAAATGTCGTCGGCAACAACGTCGGCTCTTTTAACTCACCGTCATAGTTATCGACAAAATCAACTGCATCGGCATCGATATCGCGGAACAATTCCGCACAGATTTTGTCCAATTTGGCTTCGGTATACCGCGAAGCGGCATATGCCATGTCGCGTGAATACACCTTGCCAAAATTGCCCTTGGAATCGATAAACGGAGTTAACAGCGCTTCATTGCCGCGCGTCAGGCGCACCATTGTTTCATAAATTGCACTGTCGCCATGCGGGTTGAGCTTCATGGTCTGACCGACAATATTGGCCGATTTGGTGCGTGTCGCCCCCATCAGACCCATTTTATACATTGTATACAGCAGTTTGCGGTGCGATGGTTTAAAGCCGTCCAATTCCGGGATTGCACGCGAGACAATGACGCTCATTGCATACGGCATATAATTTTCCCGCAATGTTTCCGTGATACGCTGTGTCGTCGGCTCAAGCGGATGATATTCGCGCACAGGCTGCTGTTTGTTTTTTTTCTTTGCCATGTAGGAAAAAACTACCTTTCCTGATTCATTCAATCATGTAACACTTACGAAATATCTGCGAATTCCAGATACTGCCATCCATTTTCTGCGATATATTCCTTTCGTCCGGACAGATTTTCACCAAGCAATAGATCAAACATCTCGCTTGTCGCCGCAGCATCCTCCGGCATCACACGGATCAAACGGCGGCTTTCCGGGTTCATTGTGGTTTCCCACATCATATCCGCTTCGTTCTCACCCAAACCTTTGGATCGTTGGATCGTATATTTTTTACCTGTCAACTGTTTGAGTATATCCGTTTTTTCACTCTCATCAAAGGCAAAATAACTTTTGCTCTTGCAGGTGATTTCATACAACGGGGACTCGGCAATATACACATATCCTTCCTCAATCAACGTCGGTACCAGCCGGTACAACATCGTCAGCACCAATGTGCGGATCTGGAATCCATCGACATCGGCATCTGTACAGATGATGACTTTATTCCAGCGCAGATTGTTCAAATCAAATGTGGACAGGTCTTTGGATGCTTTCGACTTGACTTCAACACCACAGCCGAGTACTTTTAACAAATCCGTGATGATATCATTTTTAAAAATTTTATCGTAATCAGCTTTCAGGCAATTGAGGATTTTGCCGCGGATCGGCATAATTGCCTGAAAGTCCGAATCACGCCCCTGCTTACAGGAACCGAGTGCCGAATCGCCCTCCACAATGTACAACTCGCGGCGCGCGACGTCACGCGTGCGGCAATCGACAAATTTTTGTACACGGTTGGCAACATCAATGGAACCGGACAATTTTTTGCGGATATTCAGACGGGCTTTTTCCGCCTGCTCACGCGAGCGTTTGTTGATCAAAATCTGTTCCGCAATTTTATCCGCTTCTGTTTTGTTTTCAATAAAATAAATTTCCAATCCGGAGCGCAAAAACTCAGTCATTGCCTCCTGGATGAACTTATTGGTAATCGCTTTTTTCGTCTGGTTTTCATACGACGTATACGTCGAAAAACAATTTGTGACCAGAATCAAACTGTCTGAGACATCCTGAAATGAAATACGGCTTTCATTTTTATTGTATTTGCCGTTCTGTTTGAGATACGCATCGATGGCATAGACAAAGGCGGAGCGCACTGCCTTATCCGGTGCACCGCCATATTCCAGCCAGGAAGAGTTGTGATAATATTCCAGACGCGATACGCTGGAAGAAAAACAAAACGCACAATTGAGCCGCACCTTATATTCCGGCTTATCTGCGCGGTCACGTCCCCGGCGCTCACCGCTGAGCGACTGGACTGACGTCAACGCCTTATCCTCTACAAGTTCTGCGACATAATCTGTTATACCGTTGTCATAGCAGAATTCCGTCGTCACAAATCCGGTTTCCGTCTGATTGCGGAATATAAATTTCAAATGCGGATTGACCACGGCCTGCCGTTTGAGCACATCCAGATAATACGCCTCCGGAATGGAAATGTCTGTAAACACTTCCAGATCGGGACGCCAGCGGATGATTGTACCCGTACCCGTCCCATCATATTTTTTCTTTCGGAAGCCGGTTTTCGTTCCGGTCTGATTGTCACCTTTTTCAAAGTGCAGGGTATATTCTGCGCCATCGCGGCGGACAATGACATCCATATATTCCGATGCATACTGCGTGGCGCATGTGCCCAAGCCATTCAATCCAAGTGAAAACTCATAGTTTTCACCATCATTCGTTTTATATTTGCCGCCGGCATACAGTTCACAGAATACCAGCTCCCAATTATACCGTTTTTCATTGGAATTGAAATCAATGGGAATGCCACGGCCATGGTCTTCCACTTCAATCGAATGATCTGAAAAACGTGTCACGATGATTTCACTGCCGTAGCCTTCACGCGCTTCATCAATGGAATTGGACAAAATTTCAAATACCGCATGTTGACAGCCATCCAGACCGTCCGAGCCAAAAATAACGCCTGGACGTTTGCGCACACGATCTGCACCTTTGAGCGCTGAAATGCTCTCATTGCCGTATTGATTTGCTTTTTTCATGCTGTTATTAACTCCAAATCATACTTTTAACTGATAAATTCCCGAATACTCGGTATTATATCGCAATTTTTCGCACACGTCAAATGATTGCATGTTCAAAATGGGGCGGGAAAATTCCCGCACATCAAAAATTCTGACCCCTTTCGAGGTCAGAATCTTTTTTCATCTCTTTTTCTTCCATTTTTTATTGTCCGACTGTGCGCGGAACCGCTTCATTTTTTCCTGCCAGAAATAATTGGCAACACCATACAGCACAATCAATATCAACGTCAACACGATCGTGACAATTTCATAGACATTGCCCCACGATGCATAGTCTGCAATCAAATTTGAAAAAATGGTGGGTGTCACCAATGTGATCACCAATGCGACGGATGCAATGATAAGCGCAATGCGCTGGAGCTTATACAGTGCCGGATATACTTTCCGGCATTGTTCCGTAATGCGACGTTCATCACTCATCCAGACGCCATCTGCTTTTTTCTTTGTTGTATGTTTGCTGCTCATAACGATCCAATCTCTCTTCCTGTCAGTCTGTGCAGGGATTTCTTCCCCGGAATGAACTCAGTATACCACATCCACACAAAAAAGAACACCCGCTGCCAGGTGTTCTTTACGTTCTGTTCACAAAGCGCCGTCGTCCGGATCGTCCCACGCATCTTCGTCATCATCCATGAATTCAAACCCATCTGTGCCGACGTTGTTGCTGCAAATACTGACGTCGATGCCCTTCTTGATCGGCGCCAACAGGAAGCCCGCAATCACACCCAGACAAAACCACGCCATTGCGCGAAAAAATGTTTCTATTCTACTCATAAATCTGTCCCTCCTGAAATGCACGGCATACGCAATCACCGGGCAACATGTCCCGCGGAATGTTGTATTCAGTATACCACATTCCACGCCTGTATGCAAAAGAATGCGGCCTCCCATCACAAACGAGGAAGCCGCATTCCGCATCCGTCCGGCGGATACCTGTGTTACAGAGTCCGGATCGGGTTGGTTTTTTCTCTCCAGCGCCGGTCGGGTGCACCGACGTATGACCTATGACACACGCCGGGGATTTCTGCTCCACAGGTAGTATGTGCAGCCGGACGGCAGGCTATACATCAGAACATCAAAAAACACCGGAAACAGGTTTCCTGTTCCGGTGTTCATTGAGCAAGTAGTAACTCAGTACTTTCTTCTCTTTGCACGAGCCGCTTCGGACTTCTTGCGGCGCTTCACGCTCGGACTTTCATAATGCTCACGCTTGCGAAGCTCGGAAAGCACACCCGCCTTTGCGCACGATCTCTTAAATCTTCTCAGTGCGCTGTCGAGAGACTCGTTTTCCTTTACGCGGATTTCCGACATTGTTTTCCCTCCCTCCGCGCGTTGCCAATAAACGCTTTTGCACAATCCGGCAAAAATGCCGTAAATATATTATATCGTTTTCGCCATGTACTGTCAAGCACTACTTTTCCGTTTATACGAAAAACCCCATGCCCGACGGTTTACTTGACAACGAGATTGATGATTTTATTGGGCACGACAATGGATTTGATCAAATTTTTGCCCGCAATGGCGTTCTTTATTTTGGTATCTGCCATGGCAACGGCAAGCGCTTCATCCTTCGCGCAGTCCACCGGCAGTCTGATTGTACCCTTGACCTTGCCATTGACCTGTACGGCGATCTCAAGCGTAGACTCAACCGTCTTGTTCTCATCGAATTCCGGCCAGGTGTGCAGGCTGAGCAGATCGGTCTCACCCAGCATCTGCCACAGCTCCTCTGTTGCATGCGGTGCAAACGGATTGAGCAATGTGAGCAACGTCTTATATTCCGCACGGTTGACGCCGTTGTCATACAACTGATTGAGCAGGGTCATCATCTGTGCGATCGCGGTGTTCATCTTCAGGTTTTCGATATCCTCCGTAACCTTCTGGATGGTGCGATGCATCGCAACCTCATTTTCCTTGCTGTATTCATCGCCCGGCTGGATCCTGTCAAACAGCGTCCATATGCGTTCGATAAACCGGCGGCAGCCTTTGATGGCCTTCTGCGACCATGCAGCGGATTTCTCAAAATCACCGATGAACATCTCATACAGACGCATGGTATCCGCCCCGTACTCGTCAATGGTTTCATCCGGATTGACCACATTGCCCAGCGATTTGGACATCTTAACAACCGGATGCTCCGCCATCTCGCCATACTTCTCCACAAGATATTTTCTGGCTCCCTTTTCGTCGCCAAATTCCTCGATCAACTTCTTCTTTTCGTCATCCGGCAGATTGACAAAGCTGTGCGGGTTTTGACCGAGAATCATACCGTGGCTGGTGCGCTTGCTGTACGGTTCTTTGTATGGTACAACGCCGATGTCATACAGGAACTTATGCCAGAAACGGGAGTACAACAGATGCAATGTGGTGTGTTCCATACCGCCGTTATACCAGTCAACCGGTCCCCAATATTCGAGCGCTTCCCTGGACGCCAATGCCTCATCGTTGTGCGAATCCATATACCGCAGGAAATACCACGAGGAACCTGCCCACTGCGGCATGGTATCCGTCTCGCGCTTGGCAGGACCACCACAGCACGGGCAAGTGGTGTTAACCCAGTCGGTCATAAGTGCAAGCGGGGATTCGCCGTCATCCGTCGGTTCATACGAATCGACATCCGGCAGGCACAGCGGCAGTTCCGATTCCGGAACCGGAACCCAACCGCATTTCTCACACTTGACCAGCGGGATCGGTTCACCCCAATAGCGCTGACGGGAAAAGACCCAGTCGCGCAACTTATAGTTCACTTTCGCATGACCGACGCCCTTTTCGGTCAGGAATTCAGTAATTGCTTTTTTTGCGTCTTCCACGGACATACCGTCCAGGAAACCGGAATTTACCATGATACCGGTCGCACAATCCGTAAATGCGGCTTCCTGTACATTGCCGCCTTTGACGACTTCGATAATCGGCAGGTCAAATTTCTTTGCAAACGCCCAGTCGCGGTCGTCATGTGCCGGTACGGCCATGATGGCGCCCGTACCATAGCTCATCAGGACATAGTCTGAAACAAAAATCGGAATTTCCGTTCCATTGACCGGATTGATGGCGCGAACGCCATCCAGCTTGACGCCAGTCTTATCCTTAACCAACTCGGTGCGCTCAAAATCAGACTTGTGTGCCGCTTCCTCGCGGTATGCACGGACTGCATCGATGTTTGCCAGCTTATCCGCCCATTTTTCTACCATCGGATGTTCCGGTGAAATGACCATATAAGTCGCGCCGAACAACGTGTCCGGACGGGTGGTATATACCGTCAGCACATCGCCTTCTGTGGTTGTAAAATCGACTTCTGCACCGGTAGAACGTCCGATCCAATGGCGCTGCTGACTCTTGACACGGTCAATATAGTCCACATCGTCCAGATCGTCGATCAGGCGCTGTGCATATTCCGTGATCTTGAGCATCCACTGGCTTTTGTTCTTGCGGATGACTTCGCTGCCGCAGCGCTCACACACGCCATTGACAACTTCCTCATTTGCAAGCACACATTTACAGCTTGTGCACCAGTTGACAGCCATTTCCTTTTTATAGGCCAGCCCCTTTTTGAACAACTGGAGGAAAATCCACTGCGTCCATTTGTAATAGCTTGGATCTGTGGTGTTGACCTCACGGCTCCAGTCAAACGACAGACCGAGCGCCTTGAGCTGACTCTTGAAACGCGCGACATTCTGCTTGGTGACCTCCGCCGGATGCACATGGTTTTTGATCGCGAAATTCTCGGTCGGCAAACCGAATGCGTCCCAGCCCATCGGATACAAGACATTATAGCCCTGCATCCGGCGCTTTCTGGAAACAATATCCAGCGCTGTGTACGAACGCGGATGACCGACATGCAGACCTGCGCCCGACGGATATGGAAATTCAACCAGTGCATAATATTTCGGCTTGGAATAATCCGTGGTTGCGGCAAATGCCTGCGTGTCATCCCAAACTTTCTGCCATTTTGCTTCAATGGCTTTGAAATCGTATTTTTCCAATGTTTGTGACTCCCATCTATTTTGAAGTATATGCGAATGATGCGTTACAGCTCATCAACAGGAATATTGACGGCGTCCTTCCACAGCTTTTCCAGGCTATAGAAGTTGCGGGCGGATTCCAGGAACACATGCACAAGGACAAAGCCATAATCGAGCAGGATCCAGCTGGCGGAATCATGTCCTTCGACATGGTGCGGCAGGATGCCATAATCCGTCTTGAGGCGGAATTCCACTTCATCAGCGAGCGTCTTGACCTGCGTCGTGCTGGACGCAGTACAGATTACAAAATATTCGGCAATTGTGGTCAGGTCAGCGACTTTGAGCACCTGAATATCCTGTCCGCGTTTGCTGTCCAGGGCCTGCACTGCGGCTTTTATATACGTTTGCGTGGTATTGTTAGACATAATATCATTTTCTCCTTATCCCCTGCCTGAGGGGAATGCCTGCTATGTTATTCGTCTTCCGGCAGTTCGCCGCTGCCGGTCTCATCGTTTTTCTCCTGTTCATATTGAGCATACCGCACAGCCCGCTCTTCCTCCCAGCTGCTGCTGTAGATGCCCAGATCATCCGGTGTAATGATATTAAAATCATCCTCCGTCAGCGGGTGTGTATACGGATTGAACGATTCGTTGATCTGGTCGATAATCATATCCTGATCCAGGATAAAGAACCACAGATTGCCTACCATGGCGTTGTCGCCAATCAGCGTCTGCATTTCCACATCTTCTTCCATATCCAGTTTCATGCTCTGCATGCCGATCCAAAGCACTTGTGATGTTGTCAGATCGGTCTGCACATTGTCAGAAACCGCCGTTGCAATCGCGGGTATGTTGACAAGATTGGATGGGGTGAGCACTTCTTTGCCCAGTGTAATGAGAAACGTCTGCAACTTTTCCACACGACCGATATCCCCATCATCATAGCCTGTGCCGTCGTCATTATGCCGCCAGCGCAGGAATTCCACCACCGCTTCGCCGTCCATATGCTGCCAGCCCTTTTCAAATTCAATGGAAAGATCCTGCGATGCGTCATGATAGCTCATATCAAACGGAACTTCATAATCGATACCGCCGATGGCATCCACAATGTCGGCAATGCCGTCGAAATTAGCGACAATATATTTATCCGGGCGGAAACCGATGACGCCGGAAATTTCATCCAACTGCTGCTCAATGCCGCCGGAATAGGATGCGTTGAGTTTTTTCCCAGCACCGCGGCGGTCCGTATCCACCAGTGAATCGCGCGGGATATTGATGATATTGGCCGTATGGTTTTGTGTATCAAAGACCAGAACCATCATGGAATCGGTACGCGTTTCATCTTCATCTGTCGCAGCGATAAACAGCGTAAATACATGTTCCCGGCGTCCTTCGCCATCGACGACAATGGCAGACCCCTGATCAATCGTCTGATTGTTCCCGCCCAACAAGGAGCCCGATGCATTGACCCAATAGCAAAATGCAAAATATCCTATCACACATGCCATCGCGGCAGCCACCACGACAATCAATACCCGGCGCAACCATTTATTTTGTTTCTTCTCCATGCACACTTCGTCCCATCCGCTGTCTGTTACATATGTTCCAGCAACCAGTTTCTCGCCGAAACTGTGTCCACATGAATCTGTTTTCCACGTTGAATCAGGTCGCGCAATGAGGAATTCAGACCATATAGCAACGCCTTGTCCAGATTTCGTGCAGCCAGTTTCCGTGCGGTTTTCACGCCGTCAAAACTGCGATTTTCTTCTATGTAATCGGCCATATAGACGATTTTATCCAGCAGTGTCATATCCGCGCAGCCAGTGGTGTGGTATGCAATTGCATGCACCACATCAGCAGGTGCGCCGTACACGTCTGCGGCAATGGCTGCTGCCGTTTTTCCATGCAGCATTTTCCATTCTGTTTTTTCGACATCTTTGGGTATTATACCGTATTTCTCACACAAGTTCAACTGCTCTTCCTGAGAAAATGTCTTTGTGATGTCGTGCAGCAACATGGCGAACGCGCATTTATCTTCATCCTCTCCATATCGCTGCGCAAGCATACGTGCGGCCTTCTCACAACCCAATGTGTGCTTGAGGCGGAACCCCGTCAGACGGGAAAGGATATCTCTTCTGGTTTCATCATCATAAAGCATGGTTATCCTCCGTTCATTTCCAGCCGCACGCCGCAGCGCCGGTCTATCCCCTGTTACGATAAAAAATACAGCCCCTGCTGTTCAATATACTGATAAATTGCCTCAGGTACCATCGCCCGGCATACTGCCCGGTCCGCGCGCACATCGGTCGATGAGATCGGCAACGCCGGACAATCCACAATGAAGACACGTGCATTCCATGTTTCCCTCAGCCATGCGGCCTTTGCCTCCAGTGCAGCATGATCATCGTCATTGCGTGCAACTGTGACCAATCCGGCGAGTGCGCACAGCGTATCCGGCTCACGCCATCTGTCCAGCGTCAGCAGCATATCCGTCCCGATGATGAGGAACAATTCTGCCTCCGGCATGTCCCGCTTGAGCGCCCGCAGCGTATCGGCAGTATAACTGCGTCCACCGCGCCGCAGCTCGATGTCACACGCCTCCGCCGCAGGGATTTCCTTCGCCATCAGCCGTGTCATCGCAAGGCGCTGTTCACTGTCCGCCGAACCGTGGGGCATGGTCTTGTGCGGCGGCAAATTGTCCGGGATCAGCAGCAGACGGTCAAACTGCATCGCTGCCATTGCCTGCTGCGCCGCATAGATATGTCCGTTGTGCGGCGGATTGAACGTGCCGCCCATAATTCCTATTCGGCTCATGCGTCTGGATCGATGTGACGGTTTTCCGGCTGGCGTGCGACGCGGAATAGAACCAACTTTGTGCCGATGCACTGCACCGGCTCAGCGTCCAGCGCTTCGCACAGCACGTGCTGTACTTCGCGCGGCGTCAGCATCGCCGTTTCCAGAATTTTAATTTTCATCAACTCATGCTTTTCCAGCACCTCTTCGGTCTGTGCAATGACTGCATCGGTCAAGCCCTCCTTGCCGATGAGAACCGTATCGCTGAGTGTATTGGCCATAGCGCGCAGACGGGCACGCTGTTTGCTTGTCAACATTTAGTTTTCTCCTTTTTCTTCCAGATATACCCGCAGGGCGCTGCCGAGCGCCGTAAACGCGCGGGCACGGTGCGAAATTGAATTTTTTACTTCGGGATCAAGTTCGCCAAATGTGCAGCCGTATTTCGGCACACAGAAAATCGGGTCATACCCAAAGCCGCCGCTGCCATGTTCTTCGTCGAGGATTGTCCCGCGGCATTGCCCGCGCACGGTCATCTCCTTGCCGTCCGGGAACACACACGCCGCCACACACACAAATTCCGCGCCGCGTTGATCCTCCGGCACAGTCATCAGCTTTTCCAACAACATCAAATTTCGGTCATGCGCCGTCGCCTCCGGTCCTGCCCAACGGGCGGAATGAATGCCTGGAAAACCGTCCAGTGCATCGACCTCCAGACCGGAATCATCCGCAACTGCCGGCAGACCCAACGCCTTGCTGACAGCACGCGCTTTGATCATCGCATTTTCTTCAAAGCTCTCGCCGTCTTCCTCGATCTCCGGGAAATCTTCCGGCATTGGTATGACCTCAAACCCCATCGGCTCCCAAATCTGCTTTACTTCCTGTATTTTACCCTTATTGTGCGATGCGAGTACAAATTTCATCCGACTTCACCCGTAATCTTTCTCTGTTCCCGACACAACTTTGCGGTGCCGCGGCGTGCCAGCGACATCAGACGGGTATATTCTTCTTTGGTAAAGGGACGACCTTCGCCCGTACCCTGAATTTCTATGAATTCACCCTTTTCTGTCATGACAAAATTGGCATCGACCGTGGCATGGGAGTCCTCCTCATAGGCGAGGTCGAGAATCGGTTCATCATTCCAAATGCCTGCGGATACCGCCGCAACCTGTCCTGTCAACGGGATTTTCCTGAGTACACCGTCGTCAACCAGCTTTTTGCATGCCAGCCACAATGCAACATAACCGCCTGTAATGGATGCACAACGTGTGCCGCCATCCGCCTGGATCACATCGCAGTCAATGATGATCTGCCGCTCCCCCAACGCCTCCATATCCGTCACGGCACGCAGTGCGCGACCGATCAGCCGCTGAATCTCTGCACTTCGACCGTTGAGTTTGAGTTTGGAAATATCACGGCGGTTTCTGGTGTTCGTCGCACGCGGCAGCATGCTGTATTCCGCTGTCACCCATCCACGCCCTGTTCCCTTGACATGAGGCGGGACAGTTTCTTCCACCGTAGCATTGCATATCACTTTGGTGTTGCCCATGGAAATGAGCACAGAGCCTTCCGCATGCATTGTAAAATCGGGTACAAGTTTCATCTTGCGCATCTCATCGTTGCGCCGCAAATCAGGTCTCGCCATGGTTTATTCGTCTCCTTCCACCGGCAGCAGCGCTTCTATAAACGCCCTTCGTTCAAACGGCATCAAGTCATCAATGCCTTCGCCCACACCCACATATTTCACCGGAACGCCCAGACCTGCGGAAATCGCAATGACAATACCACCTTTCGCCGTGCCGTCCAGCTTGGTCAGCACAATACCGGTGAGCTTTGCCGCCTTATTGAATTGCTCCGCTTGTGAAACGGCATTCTGTCCCGTCGTGGCATCCAACACCAGCAGCGTCTCACGGCTGGAATCCGGCAATTCACGCGCAATGACGCGGTCAATCTTGTTCAGCTCATTCATCAAATTCGCCTTGTTGTGCAGCCGCCCTGCCGTATCCACAATGATGATATCACAACCGCGCGCTTTGGCTGCGGCAATGGAGTCAAAGACAACGGCTGCCGGGTCGGCGCCCTCGCCGTGACGGACAATATCCGCACCGGCACGCTTTGCCCAGATGGTCAATTGATCCGCCGCCGCCGCGCGGAAGGTATCCGCTGCCGCCAACATGACGCGCTTGCCCTGCGCTGTATACGATGCGGCAAGCTTGCCAATCGTTGTGGTTTTTCCCACGCCATTGACGCCGATGACCAGAATCACTGCCGGCTGCCTGGATACATCCAGTCCTGAATCTTCCTGCATCATATCTGCCAAAATGTCACACAGTGCATGGCGCAACTGTTCTTTGGTTTCAATCCGCTCATGTTTGGCGCGGTCGCGCAATTCATTGACGGCATTGGAAGCCGTCGCCGCGCCGAGATCCGCGAGGATCATCGCTTCCTCCAGTTCCTCCAGCAGATCTTCATCAACCTTGACGAATGCCGCCATGACGTCGCCCAGCGATTCGCTGACCGCCGCAGTCGTCTTTTTTAATCCTTCCTTGATCTTATCGAAAAATCCCATGATGGAATCCTCCTTTTCTATTGTTTCATTCAAACATGGAATGTGTTTTTTTGTTGTTTTATGCGCCCAAGCAATGGTCTTATCAGGGCGTATCTGAAACACCTGTCAGTTCAGCTCTATTTTCATCTCCCGCTCAACATCGGCAATATTGAGCATCAACAACTTGGACACCCCTCGCTCCTGCATGGTCACACCATACAGCATATCTGCTTCTTCCATTGTGCCACGCCGGTGTGTAATCACGATAAATTGTGTCTGATCGGACAGCCGCCGCAAATATTGTGCAAACCGTGTGACATTGACGTCATCCAATGCCGCTTCGATCTCATCGAGCACACAAAATGGCGTGGGACGCACTTTAAGGATGGCAAAATACAGCGCAATGGCGACAAATGCCTTCTCACCGCCGGACAACAACGATAGGCTTTTCACTGTTTTTCCGGGCGGTGTGACACGGATCTCTATGCCACAGCCAAGAATATCCGTTTCATCCTCCAACACAAGCTCCGCACTGCCGCCGCCGAAAATTTCCCGGAAGGTATCCCCAAAATATCGGTTGAGTTGGGCAAACGACTGTGCAAATGTATCCTTCATTTGTTCGGTCAATGTGCCGATGATGCCGCGCAAGTCATTTTCCGCCTGTTCGAGATCATTTTTTTGTTCGGTCAGGAATGTCAGGCGTTCCTGCAATTCAGCGTATTCCTCAATGGCTGACAAATTGACTGCGCCGAGTGCACGGATCGCACGGCGCAAATCAGATGCATGTTTTTCTTCTGCCTTGCGATCTTCCACGATGTGGGCCAATGGACGCGCCGCCGTCGGCGTCAGCTCATAGCTTTCCCACATCGCATCGAGAATTTGCTGTTCTTCCCGGCGGATCTGTTGTGCGGCGGCTTCTGCCTCCGCATGGCGGCGCTCCAGTGTTACCATATCATTGCCAATCTCCCGCGCTGTTTTTTCTGCGGCTGTCTTATTCTGTTCCAACCGCATGCGGTTTTGCCCGCATGCGCGCAACTGCCCGCGCAGCGCTTCGGTGCGCCGGCGGTTTTCCTCACCGCGCGTTTCCAGTTGGATTCGCTCTTCATCCGCCTGACGGATGACCTGTTCATATTCACCCATACGCCGCCGGTGGTCGTCGGCAGTGCGTTGGGCGCGCTCTGCCATCTGCCGCAAATCGTCCAGCCCCTGTTTTGCGCTGTCGCGTTCGGTCTGCGCCTGCACAAGCGCTGTGCGAAGCGCTGCCGCTTTGTCATTTTGCACCGTCAACTCGCCGGCTGTCTTCTGTGCGCTGCCTGCCGCCGCATTCAACGCGGCAAGCGTCTGCTGGCGTTCACGTCCCAACTCCGCCGCCTGCTGCTCCAGTCCGGCAATCTCTGTGCACAATTGTTTGCGGCGCTGCTCTGCATCACTCTGTTCCGCACGGAACTGCTGTTCTGCCTCGCGCACGCTGTCCAAAAGAATTTGATGTTGTTTTGCCTGTGCGGACAACGCCGCCAGCTTTTGCCGCTGTTCGGCAAGCGCTGCGCGCATGTGCTCCGCTTCATCATCCCGCTGTTTTGCGTCTTCCGCCAGCTGCCTGCCCCGTACCATCAACTGATCCAGCTTTTCCTGCTGGATACGCGCCCGTTCCTGCATCTGTTCGAGTTGGTTGGCGCGTGACAGAATGCCCGATGACCGCCCGGCGGAACCACCGGTCATCGAACCGCCCGCATGGATGATCTGTCCGTCCAGGGTCACAATGCGGAACCGATTGTGATACTGCTGCGCAATCGCAAGCGCACAGTCCATATCCTGCGCCACAACCGTGCGACCGAGCGCATTGTCTACAATGTCACGGTAATCCGCATCACATTCTACAAGATCGGCCGCAACACCACAAAATCCTTGGTTCTGCTCCAACCCACTCTCACGCAGAGATTGTGGACGGATGGTATCCATCGGTAAAAATGTCGCGCGTCCGCCATCGCGCCGCTTGAGCATCTGGATTGCCAGCTTGCCATGCTGTGCCGTCTCGACGACAAGATTGGATGCCGCCGCGCCAAGAGCGGTTTCAATTGCTGTCACATATTGTCCGGACACATGGATCAGCGAAGACAGCGGTCCGCGCACACCTTTGAGTGCGCCGGAAGACACCTGTGCCATGACCAGCTTGACGGCACGCGAAAATCCTTCATACTCGCGCTGCAATTCCGTGAGCATGCGCACACGGTTGCGACTGTCGGTCAATGCCGCTGTCAATGCCGCATGCTCCCTGCGTGCGTCGTCCGTCCTGCGCACGGCTTCCTGTGCGTCTGCCTGCGCACGCTGTAAAGCATGTTCCGCCTGCGTGACACCGCTGCGCATCTGATTCAACGTGTCCTGCATTTTTTGCTGGGCTTCCTGTTCGCGTTCCGTGCGCGTCCTGGCGGAACGCACATCGTCGCCCACACTTTTGCTGCGCCCTTCCAACGCTTCCAACTGCGCCTGCGCGGCACGGCGATCCGCCTGCACAGCAAACAGGCGCTCACCCAATTCATCCGCCTGTGTGCGCAGACGGTCCGTCTGTTTCCGGCTGTCTTCCATCTGCGCAGACAGGGCTGCCAGCGTTTGCTGTTTCTGCTCCAGCGCCGCAGACTGCTGTACAATCTGCTGTTCCAGTTCATCCAGACGCGCTTGCCTGACCTGCATCTGCTCGCACAGGGCATCGGTCTGCTCCCGCTGGGCCTCCATCTGCCCTTTCACAAGCCCAATGTTTTCGACCGCATTCCGGCGGCTCTCGTCGAGCACCGCCATGCGGCGCGTCACGCCTGCCACAGTCTCCTCCGCAGAAGATACCTGCGCCTGTATCTGTTCCGCCTGAATGTCTGACTGGCGCATCTCCTCTGCCAACTGCTCTGCACGCAGGTATTGCTGCCGCTGCGCCTCGCGCACAGCTTCCAGCTTTCGCTCTGCCTCACGGCGGTTGCGTTCACTTGTATCGCGTGCGTCCTTCATGCCATCCAGCGTGTCCATCCACAGCGAAACCTCATGTACGCGCAGTTCATCGCGCAGCGCGATATATTGCTTCGCATCTTCCGCCTGTTTTGCCAGCGGACCGGATCGGGCGTCCAATTCGTTCCAGATATCGCGGATACGCACGAGATTGTCTGCCGTCTGTTCGAGCTTGCGCTCTGCTTCTTCTTTGCGCGTGCGAAAGCGCGTCACACCCGCCGCTTCCTCAAACACCTCGCGGCGGTCCGCACTCTTCACTGCAAGGATTTCATCGATGCGGCCCTGTCCAATGATGGAATACCCATCATGTCCCAAACCCGTATCCATAAACACTTCGCGGATGTCGCGCAGGCGCACACGCTTGCGGTTGAGATAATATTCGCTCTCTCCGCTGCGGTAATACTTGCGCGTAACCATAACTTCCGCCGCTTCCACAGGAAATTGCCCGGTCGAATTGTCCAGAATCAACGTGACCTGCGCCGCACCCATCGGGCTGCGCCGGGCTGTGCCGCCGAAGACGACGTCTTCCATTTTCGCGCCGCGCAGGCTCTTGGTTGACTGCTCACCCAACACCCAGCGGATGGCGTCCGAAATATTCGATTTTCCACTTCCATTCGGTCCGACAATTGCAGTCATGCCGTCGGAAAACCGGATGCTGGTCCGGTCGGGGAATGATTTAAATCCCTGTAATTCGAGTGATTTCAGATACACGCGGATCCCTCAGCTTCTGTTATTTACGGCAACAGCAGAGTTTGCCAATACCAATTCTATCATACAGGATATCATGTTTTTTTCTCCGTTGCAATCAATCTGTTCAGAAGGTTATCATCTCCATGCCTTTTTTCGCCACACACAGCATAATCCAACCTTTTGTGGCTTCGCCGACATATAAAAACCCTCTCCATCCGAGAGGGTCTTTCCTCATGTCCTCTGTATTTGTATCCGGATATCCCGATCGGGAAATTGACGCTGCAAGCGCTGTAGATTGCACCGTTTCTGTCCAATCGCGCGCGACAGTGCACGGGCAGGGACATACAACGTGCCATCTTTCTGCGCTTCCAATCGGGTATACAGCCTGCGATACCACCATTCATTCCATACCAGCTCGCCAAATGCAGGATGATATGCCCCCGCTTGCACAGTGCCATTCAATTCCTCCGTCGGATTGAGCCCCATGCGAATGACCGGGATATGCGCACCCTCGAATACCTCTAACATATCCGCGCACCATATCACTGCTGTCCCGTTGTCCAACGGCACATATGCGCCTGCCTTCCACATGTCATACAATGGGGTGTCCGGCAGCACCGCCACCGGATAGATGCGCACACCATCCGGCTGTATCGCGGCGATGCGCTCCGCTGTCTGCCGCACGGTTTCACGTGTATCGCCGGGCAGTCCCGCCATGGTCTGTAAAACCAGCGAAAAGCCCGCCTGTTGAATGAGCCTGGATGCATGCACCGTATCCGCTGCCGTGTGCCCGCGCTGAGATAAGCGCAACACCTCATCATCCATCGACTGTGCACCCAGTTCAATGGTTTTCACTCCGTGGCGGCGCAAACGTTCGAGCGTCGCCTCATCGATCGCATCCGGTCGCGTTGACAGGCGCACAGCGGACAATTTCCCCTGGGACAAAAATACATCCGTCACCGCAAGCAGGGCTTCCTGCTCCTCCACGGGGATCGCCGTAAAACTACCGCCATAAAAGGCAGCCTGCGGCGCACATCCATCCGGCAGTACGGATACTGCCTGTGTGAGGATTTCCTTTGCCCGGTCAGGCGTCATACGCGCTGATTGTCCGGCAATCGCACGCTGATTGCAAAACACACATTGGCATGGACAGCCGGCATGCGGCACAAAGATCGGCACAATGGATGCCATATCATTCCCTGCCCATCAATTCAAGCGCAGCTTTTGCCGCCATTTGCTCCGCTTCTTTTTTGCTGCGTCCGGTGCCCTCCGCAAAAATATTGCGGTTGAGCAGAACCTGTACGGTAAACCGCTTGTCGTGATCCGGACCGCTCTCGCCGCTCAGGCGATAACACAGGGTTTCCTGACGGTTTTTCTGCACAATTTCCTGCAATGCGGTCTTATAATCGCGGAATGCACCGCCCTGTTCTGCCAGCTCGACCTTCGCCGGCAGAAACGACAAAATAAACGCACGCGCAGATTCCAGACCGCCATCCAGATAAATCGCACCGATCAACGCTTCAACCGAATCCGCCAGAATGGATGGACGCTTGCGTCCACCGCCATTTTCCTCGCCCTTGCCGAGCAGGAGCAGGTGATCCAGCCCAAGTTCCTTGGCGACCTCATACAATGTCTGTTCACAGACGACTGCCGCACGCATCTTTGTCAACTGTCCCTCCGGTACGTTGGGATAGCGATGAAAGACATAATCGGCGGATACCAGTCCAAGTATGGAATCGCCAAGAAACTCCAGCCGTTCATTGTTCTGAAGATGCTGGTCGCGGTGCTCATTCGCATAGGACGAATGTGTCATGGCAATGGTCAGCAAGCCGGTATCATGAAACTGATAAATCAACTCGTCTTTTTCCATAAAACGATTCTCTCCTTTCTTTTTTTCTGCTATATTGTCATTCAAAGGATGCGCCGGGAAGTGGGATGGCAACACCCCGCCCGATCCCCCGGCGCACCGCCGTGTTTGCATTCAATCGTCGTCGCCACTGCGGCGAACCAGATCACCAATGGTCTTCATGCTCGCAGCTTCTTCCTCAGAAATCTCTCCGATATCAAATTCTTCCTCAATGCTCATCATCAGCTCGACCACGTCGAGCGAATCCGCGCCGAGATCCTCTATGAATGCCGTGTCCATATTCAGAGAGCTGGCGTCTACGCCAAATTGCTCGGATAGAATGTTACATACCTTCTCGAATACCACACGCTCACCTCCCTTTCCGATCTTATATTCAAATAATATGCGCCGTCAACGGCGGTGTCAATAGGAAAATGCGCGTTACAGTGTCATGTGATCGATATTGCGTTCAATTTCTCCAACGACGTCCGCATTGACAAAATCAATCGCCTGTTTGACTGCGGAACGGATGGCCCTGGCATCTGACGATCCATGGGCTTTAAATACCGGTTTAGAGATACCCAGGAATGGCGCGCCGCCCACTTCATCGGTGGATAACAATTTCTTCAATCCACTCAAGGCAGGCTTGACCAGCAGATACGCCAATTTGGTACGCGTATTGGTCAGGAATACGGTTTTGATCTCACCCATCAGGAAACTCGCCACGCCTTCAACGGTCTTGAGCAGGACATTGCCCGTAAAGCCATCGGTTACAGCGACATCACAGGCGCCCTTGGGCACATCGCTGCCTTCCACATTGCCCACAAAATTGATGCGCCCGGCTTCGCCCGCCTGTTTGAGCAATTGATACGTTTCTTTGCGCAGCAGGTCGCCTTTGGTGTCTTCCGAACCGTTGTTAATCAGACCAACACGAGGGGATTTTATCCCCATAACTTTTTCCATGTAAAAACTGCCCATATATGCAAACTGCAATAAGTACTCGGCTGTGCATTCGGTGTTTGCGCCCGCGTCAACCAACAGCACATGCCCGTTCCTGCACGGCATCATCGGCGGCAACGCGGCACGGCGGATGCCTTTGAGCCGTTTGACTACCAGCGTCGCACCGGAGAGCAATGCGCCTGTATTGCCCGCAGACACCATCGCATCGCCCTCTCCCTCATGCAGCAGGCGAAGCGCAACCGACATGGACGAATTTTTCTTGCGTCGCACTGCCGTCGCCGGGTCATCATGCATGTCGATGACGTCATCCGCATGGTATATTGAAATCGGCAGGTCCGTCGCCTTTTCCTTTTCGAGCAGACGGCGGATGGTCTCTTCCTTGCCGACCAGAATATAATCCTGTCCAAATTCACGCGCGGCCATCACACAGCCGGATACCATTGCTTCCGGTGCGTTGTCGCCGCTCATGGCGTCGATAATCAGTTTCACAAAACATCCTCCTCTATCTTATCCAACAGTGTGTCCAGATGTTCCAGTGCACGCAGTGCAATCTGCGTATTCTTTTCGCGTTTGCCCTTCACACGGTAGCCAAGCGGCTGGATAATGCCAAAATTGATGTTCATCGGCTGGAATTTCACATTGGCTTCATTGGAGACATACAATCCAAGCGCGCCAATGGCTGTCGTATCGGGAAATTCGATGAGCGGCACATCGTTCAACTCACGCGCAAGATTCAGCCCCGCCTCAAAGCCTGAAGCTGCTGATTCAATATATCCCTCTACACCGGTCATCTGCCCGGCAAAACGAATGCGCGGTTGTTTGCGCAGGCGGAAATGCCGGTCGAGCAAGCGCGGTGAATCCATAAATGTATTGCGATGCATCACGCCATAGCGCACAAATTCCGCATGGCGCAGTGCAGGAATCATCGAGAACACACGTTTTTGTTCCGGGAATTTCAAATGGGTTTGAAACCCGACGAGATTGTACAGCGAACCCGCGGCATTGTCGCGGCGAAGCTGTACGACGGCATATGGATCACGCCCGGTGCGCGGATCGCGCAGGCCAACCGGCTTGAGCGGACCGTACAACAGGGTATCGTGTCCACGGCGTCCCATCACTTCCACCGGCATACAGCCTTCAAATACTTTTTTATCCTCAAAACCATGTACCGGCGCTTGTTCTGCATCGCACAATGCCTGCCAAAATGCATCATACTGTTCCCGATCCATCGGGCAGTTGATATAATCCGCCGTACCCTTGCCATAGCGGGAAGCAAAATAGGCATTGTCCATATCAATCGATTCAAAGCTGACGATGGGCGCTGCCGCATCGTAAAAATGCAGATACTCATGCTGCCCGATGGTCTGTTTGACGTCGTCGAACAACGCATCGGACGTCAACGGACCCGTGGCAACAATCACATGCCCTTCGTCGGGGATGTGTGTCATTTCTCCCTCATGGACGGTGATATTGGGATGGGATTTGATTTTCTCCGTGACCATCCGGGCAAATGCGGCGCGGTCAACCGCGAGCGCACCGCCCGCCTCCACGCGCGTTGCATCCGCACAGGCAATCAACAGACTGCCCGCACGGCGCAATTCTTCTTTGAGCAATCCGGGCGCCGTGCAGATTTCCGCGCCGCGCAGTGAATTGGAACAACACAGCTCCGCAAAATCTGTGGAATGATGTGCCGGAGTCATGCGTACCGGCTTCATCTCATACAGATCGACCAAAATGCCGCGCCGTGCAAGCTGCCATGCCGCTTCACTTCCCGCGAGACCTGCGCCAATCACAGTTGCTTTATTCGGCATTGACGTTGTCCTCCTCCGTCACCTTGGCGGTCTTTTTGCGGGTGGCGCGTTTTTTCGGCGCCTGTTCCCCGTCAGCCGTTTCCGCTTTTTTTGTGGTCCTGCGCGTCGCTGTCTTCTTTGCCGTGGTCTTTTTCGCCGCTGTTTTTCGGGTCGTCTTTTTCTTGGGCGCTTCCGCTGCCTCTTCTACAGGCTGTGAACCCGTTTCACCCGCAGCGGCTGCCTCCGCTTCCTTCTGCGCCTTGGTCTTGCGCGGCGTGCGTTTGCTGACGAACTTTTTGTATTCGCAGCCGTCTTTGTAACAGACCAGATGTGTCTCACCGGTCTCACGGTCATAATGGCGGAACAGCGCGGAGCCGCATTCCGGGCATTCCTCTTTGGTCGTCTTATCCCACGTCATAAACGTACAATCCGGATAATTGCTGCATCCCAAATAGGGAAATCCACGTTTGGATTTTCGCCCAATGATCTGACCGCCGCACTTGGGGCAGGCAATGCCGGTTTCTTCGACAATCGGCTTGGTAAACTTGCATTCCGGATAGCCCGGGCACGCGAGGAATTTACCAAACCGTCCGGACTTGATGACCATCTTGCGCCCGCACTGCTCACAGATGACGTCCGTCTCTTCATCCTTGATTTTGATGCGCTGACCTTCCAGATCTTTTTCCGCCTTTTCCAATGCGGCTTCAAAATCGCCATAAAACCGGCGCAGCACTTCGACATAACTCAGCTTGCCCTTTTCGACCTCATCCAGCTCATCTTCCATATGCGCGGTAAAGGTCAGGTCAGCGACCGACGTAAATTTATCCACGAGAAGTTCCGTGACGCCTTCGCCAAGCGGCGTCGGGCGCAGGCTGCGCCCCTCCTTGACCACATAATCGCGCGCAAGAATGGTAGAAATGGTTGGGGCATAGGTAGACGGGCGTCCAATCCCTTTTTCTTCCATCGCTTTGATGAGCGATGCCTCCGTGTAACGGGCGGGCGGCTGCGTAAAATGTTGTGCGGGCGTCAGTTTTCTGCAATCCAGCGTATCGCCTTCATTGAAATCAGGCAACGGTTTGCCGGAAGCTGTATCACTCTGCTTTGCATCATCTGTCGATTCTTCATAGACCGCAGTAAAACCGGGGAATGCCACTTTATACCCGCTTGCCCGGAACACATAGCCCTCTGACAAAACATCAGCGGAAACGGTATCCAACACCGCTTCTGCCATCTGGCAGGCAACAAAGCGGCTCCAGATCAGCTTATACAGCTTATGCTGTTCTTCTGTCAGATACGGGTGCAGATCGTCCGGCGTCATCATAACATTGGTCGGGCGAATGGCTTCATGTGCATCCTGTGCGCCGTTTTTGGTGCGGAATACGCGTTTTTTGTCCGGATAATACTGCGCCCCATAACGCTCCAAAATAAATTGTCTGGCAGCTTCCGTCGCTTCGTCAGACAGGCGCAGCGAATCGGTGCGCATGTAGGTAATCAAACCGGTCAAACCCTGCTCACCGATTTCAATGCCTTCATACAGTTGCTGTGCAACTGCCATGGTACGGCGCGGCGTCATGCCCAGCTTGCGGCTGGCCTCCTGCTGTAACGTCGATGTGATAAAGGGAGGCGCAGGGTTTTTGCGTTTTTTGCCCCGGCGCACCTTGCCTACCCTAAATGGCTTGCCGGTGACTGCCTCGACAATGGTATGGGTCTGTTCTTCCGTCTTCAGCTCGACTTTGCCGGATGCATCGCCATAAAACGACGCGGTAAACGCACCGCCTGCCTGCGTAACCAGTTCCGCTTCCAGCGACCAGTATTCTTCGGGTACAAAGGCACGGATTTCCTTTTCACGGTCAACGACCATGCGCGTTGCGACCGATTGGACACGTCCCGCAGACAGACCTCGTTTGACCTTGCGCCACAAAAACGGGGACAACTGATAACCGACAATGCGGTCGAGAATCCGGCGCGCCTGTTGTGCATCGACCAAATCGAGATCGATATCACGCGGATGGGCGATGCCGTCCTGTACCGCACGCTTGGTAATTTCATTGAATGTGACCCGTTTGGAACGCTGGTCACCCAAATACAACATCTCTTTCAGATGCCAGGAAATGGCTTCGCCTTCGCGGTCCGGGTCGGTTGCGAGATAGACAAAATCGCTTTCCTCCGCCGCGTCGCGCAATTCATTGATGATTTTATCCTTGCCTTCAATCGGGATATATTCCGGACGGAAATCGTGTTCGATATCCACGCCCATCGTCTTTGCCGGCAAGTCGCGCAGATGTCCCATCGATGCCTTGACTACATAATCTGTGCCGAGGTATTTTCCAATGGTCTTTGCCTTCGCCGGGGACTCCACAATGACAAGTTTTGACATGTCTTCCTCCTGTTTGGTGCTTTGCGCGCAGAACCATCCTGCGCCCGATGCACACCATGTTTCAAAAAATCTATTCGATCAAAATATACGTGTTTTCTATCGTTATAGTTGTACATCATCCGCCGCACAGTAGCCTTCGCCGGTGCGGACGACATATGCACCGACTTCGAGCATCGTCAGCGCTGTCAGCACCTCGGCAGCGGACAATCCCGTCTGTTCAACCACACGGTCCACCGTATGGCTGCCGCTGCGCACTGCGCGCCAGACGGCGCATTCCAACGCCGAACCTGTGAGCGTGCGCATTTCATGCGGCGCTGAGATGGCAGGCGGACAGTCTGCTGCCAGCTTCCGTTCCGGCACGTTCTCCGGCTGTACCAGTCCGATCGGTACCAGATGTGTGCGGCTGTATTCGTAATGCGACAGGATGTCTGACGGGGACTGCACCAGTTCCGCACCGCCCTGACGGATGAGTGCATTGCATCCCGCACTGTTTGGGCGGTTGACGTCGCCCGGGACGGCAAACACATCCCGCCCCTGTTCGAGCGCAAGATCCGCAGAGATCCGTGCGCCGGATTTCTGCGGTGCCTCTACCACCAGTGTGCCCCGGCTCATGCCGGTTATGATGCGGTTGCGCATCGGAAAATGCCAGCCATCTGGCTCCGCACCGGGTGGATATTCACTGATGACAGCGCCGCGTGAAAGAATATCATGCATCAACCGTTTGTTCTCACTCGGATAACAAACATCCACACCGCAGCCAAATACAGCAATGGTCTCACAACCTGCGTCGAGTGCAGCGCGATTTGCTTCGCTGTCAATCCCCGCTGCCATGCCGGAGACAATCAGGCAGCCATTCTGCGCCAATGTACCGGCAAAATACCGTGCGGCATGTCTGCCATACGGTGTTGCTTTGCGCGTACCCACAACGGAAATGGTCAATCGATCCCGCATATCGGGCAGATTCCCGCGCACATACAACAGGATCGGCGGATTTGCGATCTCCCGCAGCAACGGCGGATATGCCGCATCGGTCAGCGCAAGCACCGTGATATTTTTCCGCACACAATCCTCCCAGATCCGCTGTGCATAGGACAGGTCTTTGTCTGCCAGATATTCCAGCCGGCGTTTTGTCATGGAGGCCGCAGCGGCAAGCGAGTCCCGTGGTGCGCGCCAGATTTCCTCCGGCGAGCCGAACGCCTCCAGCAGCCGGGGTCCGAGTGCGGACCCCGCGCCCAACCGCTCTGCAAGCCAGATCCAACCAACCTCCGGTGTCATCGTGCCTCGCCTCTGCTCATTTCGTACATAATGATGGACGCCGCCACCGAAGCGTTGAGCGACTCGGCACGACCTTCCATCGGGATAATCATCTGTCTGTCGCTGAGGGCAAGCGCTTTTTTGGAAACGCCCCGTCCCTCATTGCCGATGAGGACTGCCGCCCGGTGTAAACTGACCTGCGTGATGGGCACACTGTCCGCCCCCAGCGCCGCCGCATACAGCGTCAAACCCTGTTTGCGCACAAACGCAGCGGCTTCTTCCACGCCTGCAACGGCAATGGGCAGGCGGAATACCGCCCCCATTGTCGCGCGCACAACTTTCGGCGATGTCGGATCGGCACAGCCTTCGCATAAAATGATACCATCGAGGGCAAAGGCGTCCGCCGTTCGCATGATTGTACCCAGATTCCCGGGATCCTGCAACCCTTCCAGCACCATCAAGCGGTGTGAACCTGCGAGCGAATGCAATGCCGTGACCGGACGCGTACAGGAAAAAACCACGCCCTGCGGCGTTTTCACATTGGATACTTTTTTCAGAAGTGCCGGCGGACAACTGTACAATTTGGCACCCATCTGTTGCGCATGGTGCAGAACAGATGTCGAAACCGACGCATCATCCGCCACCAGCACGGCATGTATGGCAATGCCGCTCGACAACGCTTCTTCCAGCATTTTGCCGCCCTCACACACCATTTCCCCGGTTTCCAAACGGAATTTCCGGTCGGCGGACAGTTTTACCAGCCGTTTGATGCGTGCATTTTCCCTGCTCTCAATCCGTATGCTCATGGCTGACGCTCCAGTTTTTCAATTTTTTTGCTTTCACCGGCCACAATCAGGATATCTTGTTCGCGGAATACATAATCCGCCTGAGGGGAGACCAGAACCTCCGTACTGCTGCGGCGCACTGCCAGTACATTGACGCCAAAACGCGGGCGCACACCGACACCTTCCAATGTCTGTCCTGCCCACGACTGTGGCAGCGGCAGCTCCACAATCGCAAAATCCGGCGCCAGCTCGATAAAGTCAAGCGCACGGCGGGAAGAGATGGTCTGTGCCAGGCGGCAGCCCATATCATATTCCGGGAAAATGACACGGTCTGCACCGATCAGCTTGAGCATCTTGCTGTGTTGGCTGGAACGTACCTTTGCAATGACATATTTTGCGCCCAGTTCCTTGAGCATCAGTGTAATCATCATGCTATCTTCAATGTTGGTCATGCAGACGATTACGCTATCAAAATTGCGCACGCCGATTGATTCCAGGACGGCTTCATCCTTGGCGTCTGCAATAATGGTATGCGTCACGGTTTCCGCAACCGCCTGCGCGGCAGTTTCATTGCTGTCAATCGCCAACACCTCATGTCCGCGCGCATATAATTCTTCGGCAACCGCTGTGCCGAAGCTGCCTAGCCCGATCACAATAAATGATTTCATGTCTACTCCTATCCTATCATGATGCGACCTTCCGGATACCGTATCTTCGGTTCCATGACACGCCGCGACAATACAGCGACACCCATCGTCAGAATGCCGATACGGCCGAGATACATTTCCAAAATCAGCCACAGTTTGGAAGCTGTGCCCAGTGTGGGCGTCAGGTTTTGTGAAAGCCCTGTCGTGCTGAACGCAGATACCGTTTCATACAGCGCCCGCTCTGCGGCAACGCCGTCGAACGTACACAGCAACAGTGTGCCAACAAAAACCAATACAACCGCCGCCATACAAACCGTCAGCGCATGCAGTACGGTGCGGCTGTCCAATCTGCGGTGAAATACGGCAATATCCCGCCTGCCGCGCAACACGCTCACCGCAGCCAGCACAATCATCGCTGCCGATGTCGTCTTGATACCACCTGCTGTTGAACCAGGTGAACCGCCAATGAACATCAACAGCATACTGACAATAACAGATGAACCGTTCATCGCCTGTTGATCGATGGTATTAAATCCTGCTGTGCGGCATGTGGTGGCTTGAAACAGCGACGCCATCGCACGCTGTCCAGTCGTCAACCCGCCCATCGTCTGCGGATTTTCGCTCTCCAGGCAGAAAAACAATACACTGCCGCCCGCCAACAGAATGGCAGTCGTGACCAATACCAATCGGGTGTGCACAGACAACTGATGCCACCGGTGATGATGCAGCAAATCATGCCAGACCAAAAAGCCCAAACCGCCCATGACAATCAACACAATCACAACGCCGTTGACCAATGGATCTGTCACATATCCAGACAGATTGACAAACGCCTGCTCCTCTCCCATCAGGTCAAAGCCCGCGTTACAGAATGCAGATACCGAATGGAACACACTCTTCCCAATGCCTTTCCACAATCCAAACTGCGGGATAAAACGGATGGAAAGCAACACTGCGCCCACGCCCTCGACCGCAAGTGTAAATAAAATGACGCCTTTTGTCAAACGCACAATGCCTGCAAGATCCGAAACACTGAGCGAGGCGGACATTTCCAACCGCTCACGCATGGTAATGGTTCGGTGCGTAAAAAAAGATACCAACGCTGCAACCGACATAATGCCCAGACCACCGATCTGGATCAGGCATAAAATGACTGCCTGACCGAATACAGACCAGTGTTGATAGGTGTCCACAACAGCCAGTCCGGTCACACAAGTGGCGGAAGTCGCCGTAAACAGGCAGTCTACCAACGGCGTCATTTGTCCGCTGCGCGCCGAAACCGGCAAATGCAGCAACCATGCACCCAACACAATGACCGCCAGAAATCCCAGCATAATCACACGTCCGGGGCGCACGGCGCGGGGGTGTGGGCTGTGGGCATGCGCAATGTGTCGATACGACGGATGATCCTGTTTTGCCATGATCCTTTCACCTTCTTTCAAGGGTAAAAGCCTGAACAGCTAAAAATGCTGCTCAGGCTTTGCCTGATTTCAGTTAGTCAAGCGGCTTCATCGTCGGGA
>CALWUF010000063.1 GCA_944384655.1 uncultured Butyricicoccus sp.
GCAGTTGAATTTGCAGTTGCTGCATCTGCACTCAAGCACTCCATCGAGGGCGACTACAACCTGGTCACTGTTTCCGAGGTTGAAAAACTCGCTGGCGGCGACGGTTCTGGTCGCGTTCAGAGATAAACCCTCTTATTTTACATTTTCTCTCCCATAGTTACTATTCCTTTCCCAAAGAAGTAATATACCTTTCCTAAAACTATACCTAAAATCTACCTTAACTATATCTTCCTTTTTCCCTATATTGATACACTACCTAAAGAAAGTCAGGCGCTCTGCATCATTTGATACAGAGCGCCTGGCTTTTTCTTTTGTATACAACAAAAAACACCACAGACTGCGGCAAGAATACGCAAAATCCATGATGTAAGCACTTACAAAAGTAAGTATACCTCTTTTATCTCGTCAATTCAATGCATTTTTTACACAGTTTTTTGATTTTATTTTTGTTGAGTTGACCCAAATTTTGTATGTCCTTCCAATTTTATTCTAAACAATATTGACAATCCTTTAGAGGGTCGTGTATCATTATATAAGCGCTTACAATTCTGGAATTTGTATTGCTGCAACAGACACGTACTATGACGCCACAGGAAAAAAGAGGACTCTTTTTTTACGGGACACGCAAGAAAGGAAACAACGTATGAAATCATCCTCCGCTTTTTTGTTTTGAGCAGCCATTTCCCAAACTCTTCACAGACTTTTAGCGCTGTGTATTCATAATTCTAACATTGAATGGCGGGATGAGAGATCGAAACGGTTCTGAACTGCATTGACTCGAAAGAGCGAATGCAATCAGCTTCCTCTTCTCCGTCACAATCGAATTATGAAAATGGGCGGGAATGCTGTTTTTTTAAACACTGCACATATTTGTGCAAATATGATTTCAAGGAGGTTAGTATTTTGAAAAATCACAACCTGATGAGTCGTATGATTGCCGTCATACTTTCGGCATTCATACTTCTTCCCATGCTTCCGACTCCTGCTTTTGCCACGGAATCCGAAGCACAAACAGCCATACAAATTGTTTTCACCAACGATTTGCACGGCTATTATCAGTCAGATCCAGGTAATGAGATCGGTTTCCCTGTCCTGAAAACCGTTGCGGACGAGAATGGCGCGGATCTCATACTTGACGCCGGAGATACCTTCCACGGTCAAGCATTTGCAACCCTGGAGCAAGGTCTTGGCATGGCGGAGCTTATGAACGCTGTAGGCTACGACGCTGTCACGCCCGGCAACCACGACTGGAGTTACGGCGCAGACAGACTGAAAGAGCTGGCCGAGATCGGCGGCTTTTCTGTGCTCGCATCCAATGTAACTCGTACAAACGGTGACCTCTTCTTTGCGGATACGCCGTATCTCGTCAAAGATGTCACTGCCGATGATGGCACTGAACTCAAAGTAGGTGTAGTCGGCGTCATCGACGATGCTTTCTATACCTCTACCGCCCCCGAAAATGTTGCGGATCTTACCTTTGGCGACGAGGCTGCGGCCGCAACCAAAACCGCCAAAACGCTTCGTGAGACCGAGGGCTGCGACATTGTTGTTGCCATTACCCACGAGAGCGATCCCGAAAGCTTTGTTGCCGGTACCAGCGGTATTGACGCGGTATTGGCAGGACATGAGCATATCCTTATCGATGAAAGCTATCCCGACAGCGAAGGCAAGTCCGTCCCCGTCGTGGAGGCAGGCTACTACTTCGGAGCAATGGGCGTTGTAGAGATCGTCTATAACAACGAGGCTGATGCCGTTGCAGCCGTTGACGCTGAAATCCTCACTGCGGCAGACACTGCCGACGTCGCTGCCGACGCCGAAGTTTCCGCACTCATTGACGAAATTGAAGCGAGACAGGCAGACAAACTCGATGAAGTTGTCGGCACAGTTGACCAGGATTATGCCTATAGTTGGGAAGAAATCCGTGTTTCCGAACAGCCGATCGGTAAGCTTGTTGCATCCGCTTATATCGACCGCACCGGCGCTGACATTGCTTTTGAGAACGCCGGCGGCATTCGCGGCGGACTTAAAACCGGTGATGTTACTTATCGAGATATTATAAGCATTTCTCCCTACGGAAATGTACTGGTGACCAAGGAACTTACTGGCGCGGAAATACTGGAAATTCTCAACCATTCTCTGGAGATCTCCGCTGCGTGCGACGAGATCTATGAGTTGCAGAAAATTGCCGTAGAAAACGGCGAAGATCCCTATCAATACTCCTGGCCGGACAACAGCGGCTCTGTCATTCAGTTTGGCGGGGTTAGCATAACTGTCGGCGAGGACGGAAAAATATCCTCCGCAGTTCTTTCAAACGGCGAGCAATTGGATTCCGGAAAAACCTATGTTGTAGCAACCAACAACTATTTTGCCGGTAGTTCCGAATACCCTGCCCTTGCGGCAGCGCCTACTGTCAAGGAATATTGCACCTGTGAGGAGGCATTGATTCGTTATATTTCCACAAACTTCCCCGCTGATACGCCGGAAGACTCCCTTCTGACCTATACCGTCGCAGACGGCTTTGACTTCGACGACACGACGACGTTTGAAGATTCTACCGCTGCGTGGGCATATGCCGATACGATCACCGATCACGTGGATAACGCGGTTGATAATATGAAAAATATTTTCAACCAGAAAACAGTTTCCATTGTTGATTTCGGAGCAGAAGCGCATGACGTCTTCCCCATTGTAGATGGAACCTATAAGAAATCAGAAGCTGACGCTCAGGCTGAGGCAGAGCTCGCGAAAAAGAATACCAAGGCAATTTATGCCGCAATTCAATCGGTGAGCGAATCCGGCGGCGGCACAGTTGTTGTCCCAGCCGTAGACGGCAAAGTTTTCTATACTTCTGCCATCCATCTGGAGGATAACGTCAATCTGCATATTGAAAAGGATGCTGTGCTGAAGTTTACCACCGATACCAGCCTGTATCAGGGCGACCTGATGAAAGAAGTATACGGCGATGGCGTAGATGACCAGGGTCTGACACTGACTCGCTTTGAAAGTGTTGAACTGATGAACTATTCCCCGTTCATCTATGCGTATGGCAAGAAAAACATTGCCATCACCGGTGAAGGTACGCTGGATGGACAGGCATCCATTGGTGACGGCGTTCATCCGGAAACCATGGTCTGGCATCAGTGGAAAAACTCCCGCACCTATGCCAACGGTACCAAAATCGAGGCGCAGAATGCGCCGCGTACCAAACTGTTTGGTCAAGGTCAGACAAATGTCCCGGTTGCAGAACGCCAATACGGCGAGTCTGAATCCGAAGATTGGAGCGGTGCAGACGATGGTTTCCTCCGCCCGAACTTCATTCAGCCGTATAACTGTCAGAATGTACTGATCGAAGGCGTTACCATTTGCAATTCCCCGATGTGGGAAATTAACCCTGTACTCTGTGACACCGTCATGGTCGAAGGCGTCAATGTAGACAGCCATCTCCACAACAACGACGGCTGCGATCCCGAATGCACCAGCAATATGGTGATCCGAAACAACACATTTGATGTCGGTGACGATTGCATGGCAATCAAATCCGGTCGCAACGGCGACGGTTTGCGCATCGACCGTGCAAGCTTCAACATCGTACTGGAAGACAACGTCTTCGTCGATGGTCACGGCGGCGTTACCATCGGTTCAGAAATCACTGCGGGCGTCAAAAATATCTTCTCCCGCAACAATGAGATGAACAGCGACGAACTTCAGGCAGCATTCCGTTTCAAAACCAATTACATCCGCGGCGGTGTCATTGAGAACATCTACTACAAGGATGACACTGTCAAGATGGTCGAACCCACCCGTCCGGTTGTTCTGGTCGATTTGAACTATGATGTTGCGAAGGAAGTTCAGATGATGGAAGCCATGGACGTCGATTATACCGCTTATATCCCGGAATTTAAGCATGTCCTCATCGAAGGCGTCAATGTCAATGCAACAAATGAAGCGGATAAGGGCGGCAAGTATGCACTTCAGCTCAATGGCTTCAGTGTGGATACCATCGCAGACTCCTGCACCGTACCAGAAGGCACACAGGACTGCTATATCTCCGATTTCACCATCAGGAATTCCAATTTCACTGGCAGTGAACAGGCATTCAACATGAATTATGTCGATGGTCTGACACTGGAAAATGTCAAGATTACCGGTTCTACTACACCGGATTCTATCCAGAACAGCAAGAATTTGACTTTTAGAAACTGTGATTTCACAGGCTCTGCTGTCCGCCGCGGCAATTTTACGATTTTGGAAAATACCACCATCGAGAATTGTACGTTTGACCGCACGTTCAGTGACGTAGGTGCCAACGACTGGTTTGCAGATGCCGTTGATGTTGTCTCCGACAGAAGCCTGATGAATGGCGTCGGAAACGGCAAATTTGATCCGGCAGGCGCCATGACCCGCGCAATGGTTGTCCAGACGCTGTATGCAAAGGCAGGCTATCCGGAAGTCTCCGGCGAGCCCGCATTCACAGACGTACCGAAAACCGCCTGGTATTACGACGCAGTACAGTGGGCAACTGCCAACGGCGTTGCAGCCGGCACAGGCGACGGTAAATTCTCGCCGGATGTTACCTGCACCCGCGAGGAATATGCTCAGTTCCTGTACAGCGATGCAAAGAAGCCCGCAGTGACTGGTTCCCTCGACAACTATCCGGACGCCGCAAGCGTATCTGGTTGGGCTGTCAGTGCCATGACCTGGGCGACACAGGAAGGCATTATCGATGGCAAGCAGTCGGGCAATTCGATTCTGCTCGCACCACGGGATACCATCACCCGCGCCGAGACTGCTGTCATGTTGATGCAGTATATCGCATAATCGTTTCTTCACCTGTAAAGTAATAGTATAAACTCCTTAAACAAGCGAGAGCCGCAGATCTTCCACTTTCGGAAATCTGCGGCTCTTGGCATTGATTTTAAAATAGATCGGGATGCAATCCTGACCAGCCAGTCTGTGGCATGGTATCCAATCGAAACATATCCTCTTGTGACAGCACAAAGGAAAACAAGTCCTGATTCTGTTTCATACGCGCCATTGACGACGATTTCGGCAGTGGGATAACCTGACGCTGTAATGCATAGCGCAGGCATATCTGTGCGGTAGAAACACCATGCTTGTGTGCCAGTTCCGTCACCAACGGATCATTCAGTACACGTGCACGCCCCATCGGACTCCACGCCTGCATTTGAATACCATGCGCCTGACAATAGCGCACCGCCGCCTCCTGCGAATAACCGGGATGGAATTCCAATTGATTGACCATAGGCACCACTGCACAATTTCGCAAAATCGTCTCAATGTGCTGCGGCAGAAAATTACTCAATCCGATTGCACGGACTTTCCCCCCCGCATACAATTCCTCCATCGCTCGCCAAGTATCGATATCCAGTTGTTTCCAATCAGTACAAGCGGCATCCGGGCGCGGCCAATGGATGAGATACAGATCGAGATAATCGGTCTCCAGACGTTCCAGAGAGCGCTGAAATGCCTTTTTTGTCTGTTCATATCCCATTTCATCCCGCCACATTTTCGATGCAACAAACAGCTCTCCGCGCGGGATACCGCTCTCCCGAATTGCCTGTCCGAGATATTGTTCCGTCCCGTAAAAAGATGCTGTATCAAAATATCGATACCCGGTTTCCAATGCCATACGAATGATATCCGCATTATTTTGATCAGCCGCTTTATATGTTCCATAGCCGATGCACGGAATTTGCACGCCGTTGCGCAAGGTAAAGCAGTCATACATACTGTTCATCTGAAGGACCTCCTGTCTCAGGATAACGCAGAATGGTATTATATACAAAAATCATGCACCCCATCCATCAGTTAAATGATAGACAGGATGCAAAAAATAGGAGATATTGTATGGATTTGTTGTAATAAAAGGGAGAGGCTGTACGTGCGGGGGAGAATGTTGGATACCCGCACGCACAGCTTAGGAAAAACTTAATTGTGACCTGCGGCAATATTGCCGCAGGTACAGAGAGAAAGGATATGTTTATCTGGTTTCCAGATTAAACCCAAAATAATTGACGGCATTGTTATAGGAAATGCCCTTCACAATGGTTGCCAGTTTATCCATGTTCTTCGGGTATTCACCATTTTCCACCCAAGTACCGAGCAATTCGCACAGAATGCGGCGGAAATACTCATGTCTCGGATAAGACAGGAAGCTTCTCGAATCTGTGAGCATACCAATGAAATTGCCCAACAGGCTGAGATTTGCCAGAGACGTCATCTGCTTCATCATGCCAGTCTTGTTGTCATTGAACCACCAGGCAGAACCCTGCTGAATCTTGCCGACTGCATCAGAATTCTGGAAACAGCCCAGAATGGTGCCAATCGCCTCATCATCGTTCGGATTCAGGCTGTAAATAATGGTTTTAGGCAGATTACCCGTTTCATTGAGCGCATTGAGGAAGTCCGCCATCTCACTGGACGGTGCATAGTTGTTGATGCAGTCATAACCAGTATCCGGACCGAGCTTATTATACATACCGGTATTGTTGTCACGCTTGCAGCCGTAATGCAACTGCATCGCCCAACCCATACGGGCATACTCACCGCCTACAAAGATCATATATGCGGTCTTAAACTTGAGTTCCTCCTCACGGGTGATCGGCTCACCGATCAGGCGCTTTGCAAAGATCGCTTCCAGTTCATCCTCCGTTGCCGGAACGTACATGACATACTCCAATGCGTGATCGGATGCACGGCAGCCCATGGAATCAAAAAACGCCATGCGCTTTTTGAGCGCTTCTTTGAGGTCAGCATAGGTTTTAATTTCCATTTCAGCCGCATCGCCCAGTTTTTTCAGATATTCGGCATAATCCGGCTTTTCCAGATTCATCGCTTTATCGGGACGCCATGCCGGCAATACCTGTACGTCAAAGCTGTCATCTTCGGCGATAATCTTATGCCATTTCAGATCATCAGCAGGATCGTCCGTGGTGCAAATGAGGGTGACGCCGGACTGACGGATCAGATTGCGGACACTCATAGATGGCTCTTGAAGCTTTGCATTGCACAGGTTCCACACTTCCTCAGCGGTATCGGCACCCAGCACACCGGTATAGCCGAAATAACGCTGAAGTTCCAAATGGCTCCAATGGAACAGCGGGTTGCCAATTGCCTTATCCA
The DNA here is from genome assembly GCA_944384655.1 of uncultured Butyricicoccus sp. Lineage (GTDB taxonomy): Bacteria > Bacillota > Clostridia > Oscillospirales > Butyricicoccaceae > Butyricicoccus_A. The sequence goes on from CALWUF010000063.1 coordinate 7,144, forward strand.
GTGTTTCCGCCCACTTTTGGAATTTCTCACGATCGGAGGCGCCGCCGGTGATGTAATATTCATCGACGCCATTGGAACGCATCTGACGCCACTTATAGTGGTCACCGCCCAGCCAAACCTGGGTGATGTTTTCAAAGCTGCGATCCTCCGCAATTTCCTGCGGATTGATATGGCAATGATAATCCAGTACGGGCACCTTTGCAGCATATTCGTGATACAGTTCCTGTGCAGTTTCGGTACTCAGAAGAAAATCCTTGTCCATAAACGGTTTCATTGGTATAGTCTCCTTTCATTTAAACGTAACCTAACAGACCCGGCAGCCACAGGCTGAGCATCGGGATATAGGTAACAAACATCAATACAATGATGATTGCTGCAAAATAAATGAGTAGCTGTTTGAATACCGTCTCAATCTTGACGCCGCCGACCTTTACGCCGACAAACAGGGTTGTGCCAACCGGCGGTGTAATGGTGCCAATGCAGAGGTTGTAAATCATCATGATACCGAAGTGAATGGTATTCATACCCAGTGCGGTGCATACCGGCAGGAAGATCGGGGTGAAGATCAAGCAAGCCGGAGTCATGTCCATGAACGTGCCGACAATCAGCAGGATAATGTTGATCATGAACAGGATGACATATTTATTGTCACTGATGGACAGCAGACCATTGGAAACAGCGGTCGGAACGTCGGTGAACGCCATAACCCAGGACATAATGCTCGATACGCCGATCAGGAAAATAATGATACCCGTCATTTCTGCGCTTTCGATGAAGATCTTGGGCAGTTCACTGAGCTTGATGGATTTATAGAAGAAGAGAGAGAGAATTAAGCAATAGACAACGGCGATGGCCGAACCTTCGGTCGCGGTGAAGATGCCGGTGATGATACCGCCGATAACGATGACAATCATGAGCAGGCACGGGATAGCCTGAATGACAACATCCAGCTTTTCCTTGCCCTTGAAGGTGGTGGTGCTGCGATAGCCGCGCTTTTTCGCCAGGAAATAGACGACCAGCATGCACGCGATGCCCCACAGGATGCCCGGGATATAGCCCGCCATGAACAGCGCTGCAACAGAAGTACCGCCGGAAACCAGCGAGAACGTAATCATGACATTGCTCGGCGGAATGAGCAAACCAGTCGGTGCAGTTGCAATATTTGCTGCCGCAGAGAAGTTCGGGTCATACCCCTCATCCTTTTCGATCGGACCGATGATGGAACCCATTGCAGAAGCCGCTGCTGTACCGGAACCGGAAATAGAACCGAACAGCATGTTTGCAATTACGTTGGTCTGCGCCAGGGCACCCGGCATACGACCGGTAACCAGCTTCGCCAGGTTGATCAGACGGACAGCGATACCGCCCTTATTCATCAAGTTGCCTGCCAGAATGAAGAACGGGATGGCAAGCAGGCTGAAGGTGGAAATACCAGAAAAGATTCGCTGTGCGCCTGTCAGAACGGCAACTTCAAAATCCATGATGGGCAGAATCGCACAAATCGAGGAAACGCCCAGGGCTACGGCAATCGGCACGCCGGCAACCAGCATGACGGCCAGCAGCACGAGGATAATCAGTCCGCATAAAATAGCTGTACTCATATTGTATGGCTCCTTTCTTTGCGCATTATTCTTTTACATCACGCTGTTCGTGCTCAACACCCTTGCACAAATCAATGATATTCAAGATACCATAGACAAAAATCAGGATGCCACTGATCGGGATGATGGTGTAAACGATGCCCATCGGAATACCCAAAGACGCTGTCACCTGCGTCATTGTAAGCTGTACGATAGAGTATCCACCAAAGATCATGATCGCAGCGACCATCAGCATAATGAGCAACTCAATAACAACTTCCAGAACAACTTTGGCTGTGCCCGTCAGTTTGTCAGCGACAAAGCCCATGCGCATGTGATCGCGCTTGCCAAATACCAATGCGGAGGAGAGCAGCGCCATCCAGGTGAAGCTGTATGTCAGCAATTCCTCTGAAACGGTGCTCGGGCTGTTGAATACATAGCGTACAACGACCTGATATGTAGCAACAATAACCATAAGTGCAAACGCAATGGCGCAGGCATAGCTCAATATTTTGTCAATTCCCTTGCGGAGTTTTGCAAGTGCATTCATATTCAATTGCCCTCCTCTGCATCTTCATACTGGCTGTTGATTTCCTGAATGTGATCATACAGGCTCTGAATCGTCGGGTTTTCGACCAACATTTCATCCTGTACGCTGGAAACTGCATCCCGGAATACCTGAACATCTACATCAATAAACTCAACGTTCATTTCTTCCTGGGCGATGCGTTTGGCTTCCTCAACCTGTACGTCCCACTCTTCCAATTCAACTTCAGTGGACAGCGCAGCAGCCTCTTCAAAGATCTTCAATTCTTCTTCGCTCAGGCTGTTGAGGAACTTCAAGTTGCCGATGAGCATATCCGGCACCATCTGATGACGGTTATAGGAGTAATATTTGGCAACTTCACCGTGTTTGTTGTTGGTCAGTGCCAGTTCGTTGTTTTCCGCACCGTCAATGACGCCCTGCTGGATTGCAGTGTAAACTTCACCGAAGCTCATCGGAGAAGCCGCTGCACCAAAGGCATTTGCCATCTTGATGCTCGCCGGGCTCTGCTGTACGCGGATTTTCAGACCTTTGAGGTCTTCCGGGGTTTCAATCGGCTTGGTCGCATAGAAGCTGCGCGAGCCTGCATTGTACCACGTCAATACGCGGAAACCGGCCTCGTCGGTGGACTCATAGACATTTTCTGTCATATATTCAGTATCCATCATGGTCGCGTGATACGCTTCCTCCGATGTAAACAGATATGGCATACTAAAAATTTCATAAATTTCTGCGAACGTCTCCAGATTTGCAGTACCTGCAACAACAAAGTCGATCGCACCGGTCTGGGTCAGCTCAATGGCTTTTTGTGCGCCGCCCAGAAGTTCATTCGGATAAATCTGTACTTCATATTTATCCCCCAAATTTTCTTCCACATACTCTTTAAATTTCAGCAGTCCTATGTGCTCCGGATGTGTCTCTGACTGCGCATGAGAAATACGGATGATCCGCTTTCCATCTCCCACAGACGCACAACCGGACAGCAATATGGTGAACATGCAGGCACATAACACCAAGGCAATAAACTTTTTCATTCGTTTCATCAGCTAGCATCTCCTTTCCTCCCTGCACAGCGTCACATATGAAACCGATCAGGGAAGATCAAAAATCAGTTGTGGAGCGTCGAACCAGATAGCCTTTTGCATATACTTTATGGCGTATCTCTCTCTTTTTCAGACGAAGCATCATCGAATCAATGATAATCTTGCAAAGACGCTCTCCTCGGCTGTCAATGGTGGACAATTCTGGATCACAACTCACAGAAATCTCGGAATTGTTATAACCAATGATACAAATATCCTTTGGCACGGACAGGTTTTTGGCCTTGGCGTACTTAAGTGCACCCACCGCCAAACCATCTTCCGCTGCAAATACACCGTCAATATCCAGATCAGGCATCTTTAACAACACATCCCGCGTCTGCATAATTTGATTGGGTGTATAGATCCGGAGCGACTCATCAATGGGTATGCCGGCATCGCGCAGTGCGGCCTCATAGCCTTTCAACTTCTGATTGGCACTGAACGAATGTGAATCGCTGAGATATAGAATCCGCCTCCTTCCGGAACGAACCATCTCTGTGACAGCTGAATATGTCACTTCATAATCATTGCACAATGCGCAATAAATATTTTCACCGCGGACATATCCATTGATTAGAAATACCGGAACCTGTTTTGCTGCTTCCCGAATATATTCCACCTTTTCGGAATCCTCGTCATCGTCTACATAGCTGGAACCGATGATAACCAGTGCATCAATGCGTTTTTGCAAAATTGTGCTCACCGCAATCTGCCGGTCTTCATCCGCATGTCCGCTGCAATAGAGGATGCAGTCATAGCCATGTTCGCGGAGGTCATGTTCCAAATACGATACCGCCTTCGCCATGTAGGCGTCTGCTACATCCGGGCAAACAAAGCCAATTGTCTTCATTGAATTCAAGCCGAGCCCGCGCGCAAAAACATTTGGTGTGTAGTTGTTTTCTTCCATCACCCTGCGCACACGCTGCTTGGTCTTTTCACTGACCATCGGACTGTCGTTTACTACTCGAGATACTGTAGCAATTGAAACGCCTGCCAACTCGGCAATATCATAAATATTCATGGTATACCTCCGGAATTTGCTATGTAAGCTCTTACATTTCATATTGTAACCCCTTTTTCTGTCGTGTTCAATAGCCTTTTTCCACAAGATTTCCCCCTTGGTTTTTGTAACATCTTCCAAAAAATCTGGTTAAAAACAATTTTTTTAAAAATAACATTGACAAATCATCAAATGGGGTATATCTTGAATGTAAGCTCTTACATTTTCGGAATTCGCGGTAAAGATATCTCAAGAGATGATATTTCAGCAACAACCCCAATTCGAGCATCTGAGTAAAGGAGAGACATTTTTTGAAAGATTATATAAAGATCCATTCCGGCGATCTGGTTGCTGTCGCTCTGACGCCTCTGTCCGCAGGCGCTGTCATCCAGGTCGATGGAACTGATATTACGCTTCAAGAAGATATCCCTCAGGGACATAAGTTTGCCTTGCTCGACATCTCTGCCGGTCAGCCGGTGATTAAATATGGTTCCCCTATCGGTGTTGCAACGCAAAACATTTCTCAAGGTTCCTGGGTGCATACCCACAACATCAAAACCGGACTTGGCGATCTGCTGACCTATACCTATGCGCCAAACTGTGCGCCGCTCATGCCGACCGATGATTGTTACTTCCAGGGTTATCGCCGTGCAGACGGAAAAGCCGGCGTGCGCAATGAAATCTGGATCATCCCGACGGTTGGCTGTGTCAACAACATTGCAACGGCCATTGAGCGCAAGGCGCAGGCGTTGAAAACTGACGCCATCGATTGTATTGCGGCGTTCCCACACCCCTATGGCTGCTCACAAATGGGTGAGGATCAGGAAAATACCAGAAAAATCCTGGCAGACCTCATCAATCATCCAAATGCCGGCGGCGTACTGGTTGTCGGTCTCGGCTGCGAGAACAGCAACATCGATGTGCTCAAGCCGTATATCGGAAACTACAATGAAAACCGTGTCAAATTCCTCGTCTGCCAGGAGTCTGAAAACGAAATCGCTGACGCGATGGAATTGATGCAGCAGCTCATCGATTATGCAAGTCAGTTTGAACGCAAACCGATCAGTTGCAGTGAACTCGTCATCGGTATGAAATGCGGCGGTTCGGATGGTTTGTCCGGTATCACTGCAAATCCAACGGTCGGCGCGTTCTCCGACCTGCTCATTTCCAAAGGCGGTACAACCATCCTCACTGAGGTTCCGGAAATGTTTGGCGCTGAAACCATCTTGATGAATCGCTGCGAAAATGAAAAATTGTTCGCAAGCACGGTCAATCTGATCAATGATTTCAAAAATTATTTCAAGCGCCACGATCAGACAATTTATGAAAACCCCTCCCCAGGCAACAAAAAAGGCGGTATTTCTACGCTTGAGGACAAGTCTCTCGGCTGTACACAGAAATCTGGCAGCGCACCCGTTGTCGGTGTCCTATCCTACGGCGAAAGCGTAGCACATGCCGGTCTCAACCTGTTGAGCGCTCCAGGCAACGATCTCGTTGCATCCACTGCGCTTGCAGCTTCCGGCGCACACATTGTCCTGTTTACCACCGGTCGCGGCACACCATTCGCTGCCCCTGTACCGACGATGAAGATTTCCAGCAACTCCGCTTTGGCACAGAAAAAGAGTAACTGGATCGACTTCAACTGTGGAAAAATGGTCGAAGATACCTCTTTGGATGATCTCGGCAGGCAACTGTTTGACTTTGTCATCGAGGTTGCTTCCGGTAAACAGGTCAAATCTGAGGAAGCCGGTTTCCATGACATGGCAATCTTTAAGCAGGGTGTAACGCTGTAACCCTTTCATCAACTGCGAAAGTGAGGTAACTATTGTGAATCATCTGTCTTATCAAACGCTGAAGGAATCCGGATACGACGGATATCTTCTGGAGCAAGCACCGGAACGCGTTCTGCAATTCGGTGAGGGCAATTTCCTGCGCGCATTTGTCGATTACTTCATCGATATGATGAATGAACATGCAGGATTTCATTCCAAAGTCGTTCTCGTACAGCCAATTGCTACCCCTCCTGGTGCATTTGACCTTGCCAAAGTGATCAACGATCAGGAAGGTCTGTACACGCTATATCTGCGCGGCTTTGAAAACGGCCAAAAGGTCAATTCCAAGCGCGTGATTTCCTGTGTCAGCCGTTGCCTGAATTCCTATACAGATTATGATGCGTTGATGGCATGTGCAGAAAATCCCGACCTGCGCTTTATTACCTGCAATACCACTGAGGCCGGTATTACATATGATCCGTCCTGCCAGTTTAGTGAAACGCCTCCGTCTTCTTACCCGGCAAAGCTCACCCAATTCCTGTACCACCGCTTCCAGAAGTTCGGAAAAGAAGCAGGCAAGGGCTTTATCATCCTGTCCTGTGAGCTGATTGACAACAACGGCAAG
>CALWUF010000064.1 GCA_944384655.1 uncultured Butyricicoccus sp.
CTCGCTGCCAATGCTCCGCACGTTGAATGTTCTACTCTGATATTCGCACCATTGATCCTTTTCACAAAAGAATGCTGAAACTTACCGACATCATGGAGCAGACCTGTAACATACATAAAGTCTTTCAGCTCGGCAACCGCGTATTCCCTACATAAAGCCGCTGTATTTTCACTGTGCTCTTTTACCGTCTGAATCAACCCTGTCACTTCATTTCGATGAGCAATATATTCCTGCACCCAAATCACCTCCCCCCCCAATTTCTATATTCATATCTCATCAATATAAAAATCGAATTTAAAATGCAACCTTTCACGATACATTTATAGTATCACATTGTAACACTTTCTGCAATATTTCTCTATTATTTTATCTTCCCAATGCAGTTATATTGACTGTACAGATTATATGTTGGGGACTTGATCAGCTGAACCGAACCAGTAAAATAGGATTGGTGGACATGTAATTTGTTTTTGCCGCCTCTCCACATGCTCGATCAATGTCCGTAAGATCAGAATTTCCAGTGATATCAGAGTTTGCTGAAAACTTCATCTGCAAACGCAATAACTCGAGCCTCCTTACCATTATCCATAAAAGAATCCGAATAAGATTTCTGCCTTTCCGCAATCTGCCCCAGGAAAGACATCTGCAAATGTTTGCAGTACCGTCGATTACATTCCTCCCATAAATCCACACCACTATTTATCGGGTACCCACATGTGGTAATGAGAGCCATTTTCTTCCCCTTTGCAAGGGATGGTCCCATCTCTTTTCCGCAATATTTGCAGAAAGCATTTACACAACGATCAATAATAGCTTTCATTGGTGATGGACAATTCCAAGAGTAAATCGGTGTAGCCAAAACGATCAAATCACTCTGAAGAAATTTTTTATAGATCTCCTTCATATCATCTTCATAAACGCATGAAGGATTCGCCAAGTCAGCCTGACATTTTAGACATGCAACGCATGGATAAATTTTCCTGTCATATGCGTTGATAATTTCTGCCTCACATCCCAATTCATGTAGCCGGTTTATAAAAGGCAATAAAAGAGCTTTTGTATTACTATTTTTTCTTGGGCTCCCGAATAAAACAAGTACTTTTTTCATAATAAACTCCTTTCCAAGCTGTTCGGTTCCTTTATCATAAAGCAATCACATCCGATCAGAAGCGCCAGAACGCCGCTGACCAACCACATCTCCCGTATAACTGCCGGTGCCAGTGATGCAGATGCCGCCCAGCCACGAACTGAAAAAGCTGCCCAACTGGTGTGCTACAAACGCGATCCCTAAAAGTGTTTCCAAACAAGTCGGATCGAAAAATTTGCCGGTCATGCCGGATATCGGAGGCACCGGAGTCACACCGATCAGCCCCAATCATAGGTGAGACCGCTGTTTTCTACAAATCCTCCCAACATGATTCCATAATGGGAGCGAATGCCGCCATTGATGGCATAAATTAGACGAGCTGCTGCAACAACAAACAGAATGGTCATCTGCCATCATCTGTGCATCTCAATTCCTTTGGTAATGCGATCCAACGGGTTTTTCGCTCCACGAATGGCAATGCCGACCAGGTCAAGCTCGGTCGTCCGGTGCTTGATGATTTCGGCACGATTATCTTCATCGTTGTAGGTGGAAAATAGTTCTTTGGTATAGATAGATACTGCCATGCCCTTTTCGGTTGCCTTTCGCATGACCTCGGAAAGCTTTTCAGCGCTGGCGGATAAGATCATGATAGGCTGTTGGGACATGGGCAGATATTTTACGCCGTCAGCATCCACATAAGGCTCGCCGATAATATTCTGCGTTCCGGCGATACCGCTCATCAGAAAAGCGGTCACGTTCAATTCCTGCCATGGCTCCAACCCCTCACGCATGATTACCTTTATTTTTGTGTCAAATTCCATATGAGTCCTCCTTGAAATTATAAATACCTTATTGTATTATAGAACCATATCTATGTGCAGTCAAATTGAAAGTATTGTATTATGTTTCAATATAATTGAAGATGCAGGAGAAACATATGGAGTTTAAATATCTCATAACAGTCAAAAAAATAATTGAAACCGGTAGCTATCAAAAGGCGGCAGCATCCTTGAATTATGCCCAATCCACGATCACGTTTCAAATCAGGCAGTTGGAACAGGAGTTCGGGGTGCAGCTATTTGAGCGAAGCGGCAGCAGAATGATCCTGACACAGGCGGGAAAGGAGCTGCTCCCGTTCATAGATAGGGTGCTGGACAGCGTTGATGCGTTAACACGATATTGCACGCGACGGGACGGGCTCCAAGGCACGTTGACAATTGCGGCACCGGAATCATTAGTAACCTATCAGCTTCAAACTGTACTCCAAAAGTTTAAAGAAAAGGCGCCGAGGGTCAAACTGCGTTTGAAGTGCATGAATTGTTTTGCCATTTATGATGAGCTGAACGGAAGTGAAATCGACATCGCAATCCATTATGATGTGGGGGCATATCCCAAAAGTGTTGCTGTCACCCCATTAAAAAGCTTTCCGCTTGCGCTTGTCGGTTCACCGCAGCTTTCTGAACGGGAACGTGATTTTACTACACAGGGACAGGATAAGCAGGTTTGCAATATTCAAAATGACCCTGATGCACTGTCTCTCAAAATATTCCAGCAATATATTCAGAGTAAGGGAATCCGTTTAGAGGCGGATTTAGAAGTATGGAGCATTGAGGCCATCAAGCGAAGCGTCATAAGCAATCTGGGGGTGGCGTTTCTGCCTCGGTTTACCGTAGAAGAAGAGATAAATTCAGGTGAGCTAGTGGAGATACCAACTGACATCATAAAATCTGAAATGACCGCAATTTGTGCCTATCAAAAGGCACGATGGAAAAGTCCTGCAGCGGAGCTTTTTTTGCAAATCCTTTTGGATGTATTTACAAAGAATATCCACCAATGATGGAGAAGTATTCGCTGGCGGCAAAAGGCGATTACTTGTCCATACAATACAAGACAGTATATTTTCTGCAATGAGCACTATAAGATTTAATATCCCATACGATCGCTACTAAATCGAAAGGAAGGTATATACGATGAAACAAGTAAAATCGGATTGATCGGCGCAAACTGGATGGGCAGTTTCCATTCCATCGGACTGAACAACGTGCGGCAGGCATATCACGATGTCGAACCGGTATTCGAGCATGTCGCAGACATAAACGAGGCTGCGGCAAAGCTCGCGGCGAAACGTTTCGGCTATAAAAAAGTATCCACTGACTGGCATGAGGTGGTAAACGATTCTGAGGTTGAACTGATCATTATCGCCACCCCGAACCTCACGCATACAGAAATCGCAATTGCGGCAGCCGAGGCTGGCAAGCATATTCTGTGCGAAAAGCCGATGGCAAACACGCTGGCTGAAGGCAAGATGATGGTGGATGCCATTAAAAAAGCGGGCGTCAAGAGCCTCGTGGATTTCATTTACACCAAGTGCCCTGCAAATGTACTGGCAAAGGAGTTGATGGATTCCGGCAAACTGGGCGATTTTGTCACCTTCCGCGGTGAGTTTGACTGTTCCTACTGCGCAGACCCGAACACTCCGGCTACTTGGCGCCAGTTGGCTGCGACCGCTGGCACCGGCGCGCTTGGCGATCTGACCGCGCACGTGGTTAGCTTGTCCCACATGATCGTCGGAAAGAAAATCGTTGAAGTATTTGCATCTTGGGATACTCCATACAAGTAGCGCCCGGACGCACGTGATCCTTCCAAGATGCTGGACATTGATACCGATGACCAGATCTATGTGATCGTCAAGTACGAGGACGGTCGCATCGGTTCCATGTCTTCCAGCCGCGTGTCGGTTGCACGCCCAGTCAGCCTTGCTTATGAGATTCAAGGTAGCAAGGGTTCGGTCAAATTCGAGATAACCCGCATCAACGAACAGCTCTACTACTTGAACGACTGCTCCCCTAAGAAGCGCGGATATAAGATCATCAAGGGCAACACCCGCAACGGCAATTATGCCAACTTCTGCGGTACGGACGAGCAGGGCATTGCATACAACGAGATCATGTCCATTCAGGCACATGACATCCT
>CALWUF010000065.1 GCA_944384655.1 uncultured Butyricicoccus sp.
CAGGAGGGGCGCTATTTGGAGAATGGTGTGAACTATATCATTGAACGGGAATTTTTATCTGAAATTTCCATAGAAGAATTGATGGCTCGGATTATTTGTTCTCATTGGGATAATAATGCGCAAAAAATGGGGTGATTTGATCGCATATTGGGAAATCATTGTATTTTGTGGTATCGTTCTGTGACAGATACAACAACTGATGGGTGACGTGATGAGTGATTCAACAATCATGGGTTTATTTCATGTAGCTGGTTATATCAGATTGTCGAGAGAAGATGGTGATAAGGAAGAAAGCGACAGCGTAGGAAATCAGAGGAAACTTCTCCTGGAATACATCAAACAGAGAGAGGATTTGAAGCTGTATGATATTTATATCGACGATGGATATACCGGCTTGAATTTTAATCGTCCATCTTTTCAGCGTATGCTGGCCGATATGAATGCCAAAAAAGTGAATTGTGTCATTGTCAAAGATCTATCCCGTGTGGGTCGAGATCACATCGAAACCAGCCGTTTTCTGGAACGTGTTTTTCCCGAAATGGGGGTTCGATTTATCTCCATTACAGACCATATTGACAGCTATCAACAGGCATATGATTTGATTCTTCCGATTAAGAATTTGTTCAATGAACAGTATGCGAGAGATATTTCTCAAAAAGTATACACAGCAATGAAAACCAAACAACAGGCAGGAGAGTTTATCGGCGCTTTTGCGAGCTATGGCTATAAAAAATCTCCGGCGAACAAAAATAAGTTGGTGATTGATGAACCAGCGGCGGCAGTGGTCCGGCGGATTTATGCCATGTATCTGGAGGGTTATGGAAAACGAACCATTGCAAGTCATTTGAATGCGGAAAACATTCCATGTCCGTCTGAGTACAAACGGTTAAATGGTGAAAACTATTCAAACTGCCACCGACTGCATTCAACAAATTACTGGACCTACTCAACGATTCACACCATCCTTCAACGGAAAATGTATACGGGCTGTATGGTGCAGGGAACGATACATCAGAAGATGAAGGGAAAAGCACATGCCGTGCCGCGGCAGGATTGGATTGTTGTACCGAATACACATGAAGCGATCATCGATCCAGACACATGGGATACGGTACAGCACCTGTTAAAACGTCAGCACAGAGATTTGACATTGACGAAGAACAACAGCATCTTTGCTGGATTCCTGCGGTGTGGAGACTGTGGACGTGCAATGGCAAAAAAGTCATGGCGGGGCAAGTCTGGTTTAGAATATTATTTCTATTGCGGCACATATCAGCGGCATGGAAAAAAATATTGTACACCGCATAGCATTCCAGCCTGTGTATTGGAGCGGGTTGTATTACGGGATTTGAAAGTGATTGTCGGAAATATTGACAATTTACAGAAAATCGTGGAAGATCAGACAAAAGAATTTGCTGTAAAAAAGAATACGTATGAAAAACAACTGGTTCAGCTGGAGCGGGAATTACAACGACTCAAAGAGCAGAAAAAATCTGTATATCAGGATTACAAAGATGACTTGATTTCCAGAGAGGAATTTGTGGAATACCATGCAGACTATCAGGAAAAAGAAAATCATCTGAGAAAGAAAATTGAGTTGTTGGAACAAGTTCAGGATAAAGAACCAGAGCATGTGTTTTTGGAAAATCCGTGGATTCGGCGTCTGCTGGAATTGCGGGATATCGAGGCGTTAGATCGAGAGATTGTGCTGGAAATGATCGACAGTATTATCATTTATGAAAACCATAAAATCGTCATAAAATATCGCTTTTCAGATGAGCTGGAAAGCCTGCTGCCACAGTACTATACAGCAAAATAATTCCGCATTCTACTATTGGGTTGGGGGAATGAAGATACCGAACAATTGATTGAAATTTTGGGAGAGCATGATATCCGGGCCACATTTTTTGTCGTTGGGGAATGGGTGGAAAAATATCCTGAGTCCGTCAAACAACTGTCTGATGCCGGGCATGAAGTGATGAATCATTCCTCTACGCATCCCCATATGACAGAACTGTCGCCGGATGCTATGATTGAGGAGGTGCGCAGCTGCAACGAAAAAATTGAAAAAATTACGGGGGAATGTCCGACACTATTCCGTCCGCCGTATGGAGATTACAATGATTCCGTTGTTTCTACCATGCGCTCTATAGATATGTATACAATCCAATGGGATGTTGACAGTCTGGACTGGAAAGATCCTGCTCCGTCGGAAATTGTCAGCCGCGTAGTGAATAACGCGAGCAATGGTTCAATTATCCTGTTTCACAATGCGGCGAAGAATACACCTGCTGCATTGCCGGATGTGATAGATGGACTTTGTGAAAAAGGATTTTCCTTTTTGCCAGTTTCCGAATTGATTTATACAGATGGATATACAATAGATCATACCGGTCGGCAGATACCAGATCAGACAGAAAGTGGTTCTGGAGCGTGAAAATAAGGCGGCAACGGGTTAGACCGCTGCCGCCTTATAGGTTTTGTACTGCGGTGTACCCCAAAATAAGGGATTGAACCACAGGTATTTGTTTATTGACTCATTTCTTTTGACTTTCTGACACAGGTGTCAATGGCGTCAATGACAGCCGCCCGCAGACCACTGTTTTCCAGTGCGGCAACAGCTTCAATGGTAGTACCGCCGGGTGAGCAGACATTGTCTTTGAGTTCTCCCGGATGGATACCTGTTTCAAGCACCATTTTGGCGGCGCCTAGCACAGCCTGTGCGGCAAAGATATATGCCTGTGTGCGCGGCATGCCGTGAAGGACGGCTGCATCCGCCATGGCTTCAATAAACATATATACATAAGCGGGAGAAGAACCGCTGACGCCGGTGACGGCATCCATGAGTGTTTCCGGTATTTCTTCGGCGCGCCCGAAGCTGTTGAGCATGTCCATGACTTTCTTTTTATCGTCCGCAGTGACATTGGCGTTGAAGCAGACGGCAGACATCGCTTCACTCACCAATGCAGGCGTATTTGGCATGACCCGGACGAGTTTGACAGGCTTTTCAAAGCGCGCTTCATTCGCTGCAATCGTCTGACCTGCGGCAATCATGACAATGATCGCATTGGGTTTAATCATATCTTTGATTTCAGCAATCACGCGCTCATACAGATACGGTTTGACTGATAAAATGACAATATCAGACAGTTTCACAGCGGTTTTATTGTCTTTGAGGATGGTTTCAATACCGAATTCCTCTTTCAGCAAATCAAGTTTTTTGGCAGATGGGTTGCTGGCAATGATACAGTCCGGGTTTGCCAGACCAGAAGTGACGATGCCGCCGATCATTGCTTTTGCCATGTTGCCGCTCCCGATAAATCCATAGGTAATGCTCATTACAGTTCCTCCTTTGAGTCTATGATATGTTTTGCAATGACACGGCACAAATCACGTGCCGCATATGGCTTTGCAATACTGCGGATACTTTCTTTGATGCGTTCCAGCCGTCCGGGATTGCGGAATAGCAAAAATAGTGCATCTTCAATTTGAAAGGACTTTGTGATATAAATTGCTGCGCCGTTTGCCTGTAAAAATTCGACATTGCGGTCTTCCACGCCCGGCAACGGATGAATCATCAGCATAGGTAATGTCTTAGCGAGCGCCTCACAAGTTGTAATGCCACCGGGTTTGCTCAACAGACAATCACATGCATCCATGATTTCATCCACATTGGTGACAAAACCGTAAACGGTCAACGGTTTTTTTGTTTTCATTTTACAGACTTTCTGATATAGCTTTTCATTTTTACCGCAGATGACGACAATTTGTAAATCCAATGGGGTTTGATCAATGGCTTGTACATCTTCTTCCATATTCCCAAATCCCATACCGCCGCTCATGACGAGGACAGCTGGACGGGTTTCATCCAGACCGAGTTTGCGCCGCATATCCAATTGATTTTGTTTTTGAGTAAACTGCTCGCCAATCGGGATACCCAATGGCAGGACACGATCAAAATCGATGCCGCGGCGCATGAACTGCGGTTCAAGATATTCGCTTGGCGCGACAATATATTCAAAGTTTTCAACGTCACACCAATAATTTTGCACGGTGAAATCTGTAATGATGCCAAAACACGGACAAGTAATTGCGCCGCGTTCTTTGAGCAGATCGACGACCTGTGCAGCAAATACCATGGTGCACACGATGCAATCGGGTGCATAGTCGTGAATGGCATGGCGCAATTCAGATGCCATAAATTCATTGGTCAATCGGGCTGGGGTATATTCGTTGAATTCGCGTTCACTTTGCATATCGATGATACCGGACGCCATGCCATGAATTTTGGACAGCGTTTTCATGGAGAGGAAATAGCCGCTGGCTGTGGCTTTTTTCAGGCTTGGGCTGATATATTCATACATATCCACAATTTTGCATTCAGATTCTGGAAACATTCGCAGAAAACAGTCAGAAACCGCGCCAGCAACAGCATTGTGTCCGTTGCCAAGTGGAGCCGTGACAATCAATAATTTCATGAAACAAATTCCTCCTATATACCTTTACCATTTTAGTATAAGACAATTGAACAAAAATGCAAGGGAAAGCGTGGAAGAGTTTGTAAAGCGGAGATAAAATGATCCTCCCGAATCTGAATGCAGTGATGCGTGTCAGGTTGGGAGGATGGTGAAGCTATAAAAAGGGATGCATGGTGTCTTCGATATTTTTGCAGGTCATCAGACCGGACATGATACAGGCGCCCGCCGCACCGGTTTCCCGCACGGCAGGATATCGTGCGGCTGTGATTCCGCCGATGCCAAAAACCGGCAATGGGGTCGCCTGGCAGACACTGCGCAGGAAGGACAGACCGCGCGGTGGGATACCTGCCTTACAGTCCGTGGGGAATACATGTCCCGCCTGTACATAAGTTGCGGGCGTAGCGGTCAATTGTGCAGCTTCTTCGGGCGAATGCAGGGATACGCCAATGCGTGCAAAATCATGCAGATCATCTTTATGCTGCATCAGAAGATGGAACGGCAGATGAATGCCGTCGCAGCCAATGCGCCGTGCGATGTCGATTTGTGTGTTGATGTTCAATGGAACGCCATGATGTTTGCAGATGGCAAGACAATCGCGAGCCAACGCTTCATAGTCGTTCTCAGATAGATCTTTTTCGCGCAGGACAATGGCATAGGGATGTTGCGCCGCAATGCGTTCCAAACGTGTCAGGAAATCATCGGGACAGAGCAGCCGATGGGTCACGCAGATCAGCATCAGCCTACATACATATAGTCGGAAAATACCGGCTGGAGACCCTGATCGACAATTGCCTGGCGGACTTCATCGACGTCGCGGCCGTCGTCAATGATAAACTGCGGATCGCCCTTGGATTCCCCTTCATCGATATGTTCACCGATGCCGGTGGATACACCCGCGGAGATTTTTGTTGCAGCGATGTTGATGATGCCATTGCGAAAGCCTGCGCGTTCCCGTGTGGAAATCGTAATGCTGGCGAACGGCATGAACAGGCGATAGGCACACACAATCTGGGTCAGTTGGGTTTCATGGACATCTTTTGGATTGATCTTGTCATTGTTGATGATTGGACGCAGACGCGGACAGGAAAATGCAATTTCTGCGTGCGGATATTTTTTCTGAATCAGATAGGCGTGCATACCGGTTGCAAATGCGTCCTTGCGGAAATCGTCCAGACCGAGCAGTGCGGCAAAGCCCACACCACGCATACCGCCCATCAATGCGCGTTCCTGTGCATTCAGACGGTATGGGAAAATACGTTTGTGACCGCCCAGATGCAGCGTTTCATATTTATCCGGATTATATGTTTCCTGAAAGACGGTGACATAATCGACGCCGCATTCGTGCAGATAACGATATTCATCGGAGTTGAGCGGATAGATTTCAACGCCGATGACGGTGAAATATTTGCGCGCAACCTGACAGGCTTCACCGATGTATTCCACGGGGGACATGGAACGGCTTTCGCCGGTCAGAATGAGAATTTCTTTCAGACCGGATTTGGCGATTGCAGCCATTTCCCGATCAACTTCTTCCATCGTGAGTTTGCCGCGGCGGATCTTATTGTGACAGTTGAAGCCGCAGTAAATGCAGTAATTTTCACAGTAATTTGCAATGTAACAGGGGGTAAACATCATGACAGAATTGCCAAAATGCTTGCGGGTTTCCTGCTGGGCGCGTTTTGCCATCTGTTCGACATACGGCTGTGCAGCGGGGGACAGCAGTGCGGCAAAGTCTTCCGGCATCAGCACATCTTTGGACAGTGCACGGATGACATCTGCGGCAGTATATTTTGTTTCGTCATAGCTTTCGCGCGCTTCAAGAACCTGATCGATGATATTGCCCGGCACAATTTCCATGCCTTGCTGGTATTCCATGTGATTGGTTTCACGCGTGATATATTTTGCATTGATTATTTCGTTCATCATGCCCTCCTTAATCTGCGAGGAAGCCAGTCAGCGGGGAAGAAGCGGACGCTTTTTCCAGGATGCGGCCCATGCCGGCCAGATATGCGGTGCGACCGGCTTCGATGGCCTGTTTGAATGCGCCTGCCATTGCTGGGATGTCGCCTGCGGTTGCAATTGCCGTATTGGACATGACAGCAGCACAACCCATTTCCATCGCTTCACATGCCTGGCTCGGCTTGCCAATACCGGCGTCGACGATAATCGGCAGATCAATTTCATCGACAAGGATTTGAATGAATTCCTTCGTGACAAGACCTTTGTTTGTGCCGATCGGTGCACCGAGCGGCATGACGGCAGCCGCACCTGCGTTGACCAGGTCGCGCGCTGCATTCAGGTCTGGATACATGTATGGCATGACGATGAAACCCTCTTTGGCAAGAATTTCTGTTGCCTTAATGGTCTCATAGTTATCCGGCAGCAGGTATTTGGACTCATGGATGCATTCGATTTTAATAAAATCGCCGCAACCCACTTCACGTGCAAGACGTGCGATGCGAACGGCTTCTTCCGCATTGCGTGCGCCGGAGGTATTTGGCAACAATGTCACGCCTTCCGGAATGTAATCGAGAATGTTGTCGATACTGCCGAGGGTTGCACGGCGCAAGGCAAGGGTGACAATTTGTGCGCCGGCATATTCGACAGCCGCTTTGATGAGGTCAAGGGAATATTTACCGGAACCGAGGATAAAACGGGACGTAAATTCGTGCCCGCCGAGGATAAATGTATCAGTCATTGGTGTCAATCTCCTTTGTCAAAGATAGTTGGTTTGTGATAAAAATATTAGGGCGATGCGTCACGGCTGCCCGATGCCGAGCAACAGGCGCAGGGTCATATTTGCCTGATGACCGGCACAGACTGAAACACGCGGCGCCATCAGACCGATGCCATTTGCCGCAGCAGTGTGACCGTCACCGCAGATATACAGACGTGACATGCGTTTTTGGGTCAGGATTTCATTGGAAGAACCGTAGCCCGCCATACCGGAACCTGCGACAATACGGATTGTATTTGAATTGCTGAGCAGTGCAGAGACCAGTTCTGCCTTGCATGCCGGATGATCAAATGCCTCGCAGACCACATCGCAGCCATGAAAAATATCCCATGCATTGTCTTCCGTGATGCGGATCGTATGCGTTTCCACTGTAATGAATGGGTTGATCTGACGGATGATATCTGCGGTTGCATCGGTTTTGTACATGCCCAGGTGGGAGACATAGTAATTTTGACGGTTTAAATTGCTTGGTTCAACGATGTCGAAATCTGCCAGAATGAGATGTCCGACGCCGGTACGCGCGAGCATGGCGGCGATGTTGGAGCCAAGTCCACCCAACCCGGCGACACCGACACAGGCGCGCCGGACCGTTTCATGTACATGAGGGGAATGCCGCGCTGCCATCATGTGCTCCAGTACGTCCTGCGGCGGCAGGATGCCCGGTTCAATCAAGGTGATGCTGTCGCCGTCCTCCAGGAGGATGTCTTCATTTGTTTGGAAGCCGTTGCGAATGACGACGGATGCAGTCGGCATCAACGCATGTGCAAGTTGTTGTAAGTGCGCGTCATTTGCAATCTCCAGAGGCTTTCCATTGCAGGTGATGGTTTTCATCAGCCGCCGCCTACGAAACAGACGATTTCAACCGTATCCGCATCGTGCAATGCAAACGAGTCGTACTGTGCTTTGGATACGATTTCACCGTTGACCTCGACGGCGATACGCTTGACCGGATATCCCTGCTGTTCGAGCAGCGCACCCACGGTCAAACCTTCTTCCGCTGGAACGGTATTGCCGTTCACTTTCATTCAGCATACCTCCTTGGTTTTATAAAATAAAAAGACCACCGGCATTTTGGAAGCCGTGGTCTCCGATCGTTTCGTTCAAAACTGTGAATACCTCGAAACTCCCTACGTCGGCACTAACCGGACAGGTTCAATGAGTAAGGAGGCAGTTACTCCACTCTCAGCCGCTTGCCGCGGATCCCCAGTTCAAGAACGAGTGTTCAGTTGTCTTTCGGGTGTATTATACGGCGGATTCATGCAATTGTCAATGATTTTTTTATGTAGTCTTGTGCGACATTGACGAACGGCGAACGGCATGTTACACTAAAATTATCAAAAAACCGCTGAATGGATCGGCGGGCGCAAAGGAGAGAAAATCATGCAGTATACGATTCAAAATGAACAATTTACAGTTGTCATTGACAGCAAGGGCGCAGAACTCAGTTCTATGAAGTCCAAAGCCTCCGGCACGGAATATGTCTGGCAGGCAGACCCATCGATCTGGGGGCGTCATGCGCCGATCCTGTTTCCAATCGTCGGACGTCTAAAAGATAAGACGTATACTGTGGGTGGAACGGCATATACCATCACGCAGCACGGTTTTGGTCGGGATCTGGAATTTGCCTGTACGGCACAGACACAAACCAGCATTGATTTTACATTGTTGCCCATCGACTATACCCGTGTCATGTATCCCTTTGATTTTGAACTGACTGTGCGTTATACGCTGGATGGCGCGACGTTGAAAAAGGAGCATATCACCAAAAACAACGGTGAGACGGATATGTATTATGAAGTGGGCGGACATGATGCATATGCTGTTGCGCTGGAGGACGGCGAGACCATGGCGGATTATTACATTGATTTTGGCGGTGGAGACGCCATCCATCCGCTCGTCAACAATGAGTCGCTGATGATTACCAGGGAAAAGCGTGAAGTACCGCTGACGGATGGAAAGTTGTATTTGACGGACGAACTGTTTGCGCTGGATGCGCTCATTCTGGACGACATACAGACGCGCTCCGTCTGTGTAAGGAGCGACAAATCTGCACATGGTATCCGCGTGGATTTTGAAGACTTTCCATATCTGGGCATCTGGAGCAAGTATACCGGCAAACCGACCAATTATGTATGCATTGAGCCTTGGAGTACGTTGCCGGATGCAGCGTACCTGAATCATGCGTTGGAAAACAAGATCGGTGTGCGCTGCTTGAAGCCAGGTGCGGGTGAGACATTGACCTTTTCTACAACAATTACAGAATAAGCGGACGACAGAAAACCTCCCTCGTCGGAGGGAGGAATGTCTGACGCGATTTTCTTTTATTTGTCATGGGTTGTATGTGGTTATGCCCGGTACATGGCAGAGATCCCCGCGTGTGCCAGTACATGCCCGCGCATGGCGCGAAGCAGTTCGTTGAGATAGAATCCCTCTTTGAGTTCGAGCATACAGTCCAATGCATATACCGTCAACGTGTATTCGTGATCGGCGTCCGGGGGCGCCATACCGCCGTAGGCAGAGGCTTCGGCACGCGTCTCATCGCCCGCTGCGCTGTGAAAGCTTGTTGAACCTTGCACAAAATTGGGATGATTCCGGCTTGAATCTTCCGGAACATCCGTCTGCGTCAGGTTGCACAGTGTCCAGTGAATCCAGTTGAACCCACACACTGGAATTGCATCCATGTCGTCAAGGACAACCGCAAAGCTGATTGTACCTGCCGGCGCATCTGAGATAGAGAACGGAACGGAGCGAACATTTTTTCCTTTTTGGGAGAGATCGCTGCCAAATTTGCCGAATCGATCGGCCCAGAAGCCATTTTCAATGCCTGTACTTGTCACTTTCATGGTTTGAAACCTCCTGTCATACGTTGTTCTGTCCCCATTATACACCGAAATGTGAATGGCGCAAAGATATGCGGCAAAACATTTGCCGGATAGACGGGGAAAAATGCTTGTAATTTGCAGATTGATTGTATATAATTGATTTATTGTGAATTCGACAGGAGGTGTAAAGTCGAAATGATTCTGTTTGCACTGGATACGCAGATGCCGGGTGCCGAAACCTATCTTTCGTTTGTTCCGCTGATTCTGATTTTCGTACTGTTTTATGTTTTGCTGATCCGTCCGCAGAAGAAACGTGAGAAGAAGGATCAGGAAATGCGTGCGTCAATTATCGTCGGTGATCGCATTTGTACGATTGGCGGTATCATCGGTAAGGTCGTATCGGTACATGATGATGAAATTGTCATCGAGACCAGCGGCAACCGCATGAAGTTCTATAAGTGGGCAATCCGTTCCAAGATCGAGAAGGATGTTGAAACATCTGAGGAAAAATAATCCGTATGATTCGTTCCTGTCCTGCGTAACGTATTCGTGAGAATCGAATGCGGGAGGGATTTTTTGAATGAATCGTGGGGAATTTACAGATGGCAGAGCAGCAGTCTATTGGGCAGCGCCTATGCTGCTGGGTCTGTTGCTGATGTTCGGCGGTACGCTGGGAGGTGCGGCATTGCTTTCATCCAGTGTGCTCGGACAAAGGTTTGCAGCGCTTGCGGCATATGTGCCGCTTGCTATTGGCAGTTTTGCGGCGTCCTTTTGGGGGGCGCGGCGAGCGCCGGCACATAAACTGCCAATGGGATTGCTTATCGGTATACTATTGTTAGGCTGTCTGTTTTTGCTGGGGCTGACATTGCGCGATGCCCCATTTATTGCCCCGGCTGCCGGACTGACCTCCGGTATCACATTGACCGCTTCGCTGCTGGGCGCATGTTCCGGAGCGGCGGCAAAAAAGAAAAAAAGACGCAAGTAGTGAAATCTGCGTTTCATATTCTAATTTAGGAAGGAGAAAGTATGATGACTCACATTAAAACCCTGAATTCCTGCACATTTAAGGAAACTGCTGCCAAGGGCGGCTGTGGCGAGTGCCAGACTTCCTGTCAGTCTGCCTGCAAAACTTCTTGCACGGTAGCAAACCAGAAGTGTGAGCACGATAAGTAAGACATAGCTTATCTATACAGGATCGGGACTGGCGTATTGTCAGTCCCGAAATTTTTGTTTGACAGGAGTACATTTTTTATGATACATCGTTTTTCTATGAAGGGCGTCAATATCCTGATGGATATCAACAGCGGTTCGGTACATGTCGTTGATGACGCGGCATATGCATTGTCTGCTGTTGTTGCACCCGGCATGACGGAGGAATGTCCGGAAGATATCCTCCGCAGCCTGTCTGACCAATTCACATCGGAGCAGTTATGCGAGGCGTACCGTGAGCTGTATGAGCTGGAACAGGCAGGATATCTGTTTGCCGATGACGAGTATATCAACATTGCAGCAGCAATCCCGACCGGTGCGCCGATTAAAGCATTGTGTCTGCATGTGTCCCATGACTGTAATTTGCGCTGCAAATATTGTTTTGCCGATACGGGCGATTTCGGCATGGGCAGACGCATGACGATGGGATTTGACGTGGCGAAGAAGGCGATTGACTTTGTTGTGGAAAAATCCGGGGCGCGTCGCAACATCGAGATTGATTTCTTTGGCGGCGAACCGTTGATGGCGTGGGAGACCGTCCAAAAAACAGTTGCATATGCCCGTTCCATCGAACAGGAAAAGAATAAGAAATTCCGCTTTACCATCACGACAAACGGTCTGTTGCTGGATGATGAAAAGATTGATTATATCAACGAAAATATGGATAACTGTGTCCTGTCTCTCGACGGCAGAAAGTGCATCAACGATGAAATGCGTCCGACAGCAGGCGGCTGTGGCAGCTATGATATCATTGTCCCGAAGTTTAAAAAGTTGGTGGCACAGCGCGGCAAAGACCGTGATTATTATGTGCGCGGCACATTTACCAGCAAAAATCTCGACTTTACCAACGATGTGCTTTCCATTGCAGACGAAGGGTTTGACCAGTTGTCTGTTGAGCCGGTCACCAGTGAGCCTGGGACAGGCTATGACCTGAGTGAGAAAGACCTCCCGCGCATCAATGAGGAATATGAAAAGCTGGTTGACGTCATGCAGCAGCGCAAAAAAGACGGGAAAGGATTTCATTTTTTCCATTTTATGGTTGATTTACAGCAAGGTCCATGTGTTATTAAGCGCCTGCGCGGTTGTGGTGCAGGCTATGAATATGTTGCTGTGACGCCGGATGGCGAGATCTATCCATGTCATCAGTTTGTTGGTCATCCAGAGTTTCTGCTGGGTACATTGGACGACGGTGCGTTTGACATGGAAATTTCTGATCATTTTTCTCGCCTGAATGTTTGCACCCGCCCGAAGTGCAAGGACTGCTGGGCAAAATTTTATTGTTCCGGTGGTTGCGCAGCGGCTAATTTCAACATGAATGGCGACATCGAAACACCGTATGAAATGGGTTGTGAGTTACAGAAAAAGCGCTTGGAATGTGCAATTTATCTCAAAGCGGCCGAGATGATCGGGGAATAATCTGGCAACACGCCAAAATATCAAAATAAGACAATAATTTAGTTGAAATTTCGCAAAATCGCTCTATAATGTAAATAATAATACTCGATCTTCGTCTATGTAGGCGGACAAAAGCCCGGTGAATTCTTTCCTCGCATCGGGTCAGAGTAATATGACAGAGGTGATTTCTATGCCACATAGTATAGGACTTGGTATGATTGGAATGAACGAGCTTTCCGAACGCATCCTGGACGGTATTTTGAAAAATAATGTAGTGATTCCGAAAAATATTCATATTGCGGAAAAGGATGCTGTCCGCCGCGAGCATTATCTCAGCCTCGGCATCGACTGTGCTCCGGATGTCTCTGCATCCATGCTGCGTTCCGAAATTATGATTGTGTCGAGCGCAAGACAGGAGTTTTCCACATTACTCTCATCCATCTGTGGAACGACGCGCGGTCGAGTGCTTGTCTCTACGATTCCGGGACGAACCTGTGAATACATCCAGGATCGTGTTGCGAAGGCGACGAATGTTGTGTGTGTAGAGAGCGAGGACCGTGAAGATGGTACGCATGTGAGCTGCCTGACATATTCCAAGCGTTTTCCCAATCATATGAAATCTGCGGTCGAAGACATTTTCCGCTCGATCGGCGACATTGAGACCATTCAACTGTAACAGGCGGACAAAAACGAATAACAGAAATAAGCTGAGAATATCTTGTTAGCAAGGGAACCGGAAAGGGGAACGGCGATGAAACGAGGTATGCTCAGCTTTTCTGATGTCCGGCGGCTGCGGCAGTCGCCTGTATTTGCTTTTTTGGTTGCGGCATTGTTATGCGGTGTGTTGGCAGGCAGTTTTACCGGCATGCATATCCCGCAGTCGGCGGGCAGCTATGCCGGGGAGTTGGCGGCGCTGTTGGCGGAGAATGTCAATGGGGAATTGCCTTCGCTGCGCACGGTGGCGGCGTGCATCGGCGGTACATTCGGCTGGGTAGTTGGTGCGGTTTTGCTCGGCGTGCTTCCCGGACGCATGATGTGGGTCGGATTGTTGACTGCATTGCGTGGGTTTTTACTGGCATTTGCAGCCGCAGCGGCGTTGGTGGAATCCGGTTGGCGAGGGATGTATATTTCCGTCGTATCCATCGGCATTTCAGCGATGTTTTGGATTCCGGCATTGTTGTTTGTGTGTGCAGCGGTGCTGGATGCGTCGCAGAGGCGCGGCAAACGCGGATATTTTATAGCATTGGGACGATTCGGCGGTGTGTTCGGCATAAGCACGGTATTGTTGTTTGGTTCGGCGCTGTGGCGGTTGCTGGCAGTTCCTGTACTGTTGGGGCTTGTGGGCGCATAGAAAAAGGATGTGTGCGAGAAAAACGTACACATCCTTTTTGTCATCTGTCTTTTGCTGTGGCGATTAAAAATTTGTAGATCTTTTTTTTGTTTTCCTCAAACATGCCCAGTTCTGTACAGAACACTTTATAGTATTCAAACAACTGCCGCCGGATGGCAATAGAGGAATGCGGTGTCAGAGTGGTTGCTGTCAGGCTTTTATCGTTTTTCACATAATAGTACAGTGGTGTACGCACCGCGCAAATCCGGTTGGCGCGTAGGATATACGTCAGATTGAACAGGAAATCTTCGCACCAGCTTAACTGTTCATGGCAATAGATGCGATGACGGTGAATGATGTCACGGCGATATAATTTATTCCACATCACGCCATAATAAAAGCTCGCAGGATTGCAGATGAGCTGTGTTGCGAATTCGATGCGATCCATACAGGAAGAAGTTTTTAAAAAGCCGTGTATAGAGGTCTTGTCTCCGTCTACGCGGCAGTAATGTGAGATGATCAAATCCGCCTGTTCCCGTTCGGCGCGTTGTACCAGCAGAAAGGTCATATGTTCGTCAATCCAATCGTCGCTGTCCACGAACTGGATATATTTTCCTGTAGCGGCTTCGATGGCATTGTTGCGTGCGGCGGAAACACCGCTGTTTGGCTGGGACAGCACATGAATACGCGCATCGCGATAGGCGAACTGACGGCATACCATCAAACTGTTGTCAGTCGAGCCGTCATCGACAAGGATGATTTCAAGATTTTGATAAATCTGTGTACAGATGCTGTTGATACAGCGAGGCAGGGATTGTTCCGCGTTGTATACGGGTACAATGATGCTGACAAGCGGCTGCTCCGTCACAGACAGGGAATGATTATCCGGCATAACATATAACAGGGGGGGATTCCCCAAAACCTCCAATATAGTATTAAATTCGATTGTATTCTATCTATTGTGCATTTTCAAGAGGATATATGCAAAAAATTTAAAAGAAATACAAATTACAGCTTGAGGACAACACCGAGCGCTGCGCCGAAGATGATGAAGACGATGGGATGCACGTTTGGCAGCCGGAATACACTCACCAGCGCTGCGATGTAGATGACAATCGGGACGAAACGGAACAGATCAATCAGCGAGCCGCTGGCGGCATATGCCTGTGTGTCAAACAGCGACAGTACAAATACTTCAAACATAGCGCCCGCAATCAATCCGGCAGTTGCAGGACGGATGCCATAAAAAATATTGTTGACCAGTGGAGAATTGCGGAATTTTTCCATGAAGCGTGATACGATTAGGATAATGATATAGGACGGCAGGACAAGTGCCAATGTGGACACAATCGCGCCGGGGATGCCGGCGGCATGGAAGCCCGCATAGGTTGACATATTGACGCCAATCGGACCCGGTGTGGATTCGGAAATCGCGATCATATCGGTCAATTGACTGACTGAAAACCAGGAATATGTCTGTGCAATTTCTTTGAGGAATGGGAGCGTAGCGAGACCGCCGCCGATGGCCAGCAAACCGGTTTTAAAAAATTCAACAAACAATTGAAGATAAACCATCGTTTATACCCCCTTTTTGTTCCCACCGTGCAGCAATATGCCTGCAAGACCGCACACGAGTACGGCTGCGACGGGTGAGACCCCGAGCAGCGCAACCGAGCAGAAGGTCAGAAGAAAGATGATCAGCGTGGCGGGGTCGATGACATTTTTTTTCACCAGGCTCCAGATGGTTTTGGTGACGAGTGCACAAACTGTAATGCGGATACCCGCAAAAGCGTGCTGGACAACAGTATATTCTGCAAAATGCGTGAGACAGGAGGCGATGATGATGATAATCACGATAGATGGGAAAATGACGCCCAGTGTTGTGGAAATGGCACCGATGGGTCCGCGGCGTTTGTTGCCGATATAGGTGGCGACGTTGACGGCGATGACGCCCGGCGTGCACTGACCGATGGCATACATATCGGTCAACTCATCTTCGGTACACCAGCCGTTTTTTTCGACGATCTCGCGCTGTAAAATGGGCAGCATGGCATAGCCGCCGCCGAATGTGAACGCACCGATGCGCACAAAGGTCAGAAACATAGAAAGCAATTCTTTCATAGAGTACTTCCTTTCGCAGCGAAGTTGGTTTCAAAAAGGGATAGCTGTGGATCTGCCAGATTGATGACGGGCAGACCACGACGGCGGGCGAGCCCAACGGTATATGCGGTTCCACCCGGTGTTCCGTCAAAGAAACAGATGCATGTGCCGCTTTGCTCGACGAGAAAGCGATCGCGTGCAGTGTAGCAATCCGGTTGATATCGGCTGTACAGGGGGAACACACGGTCAGCTTGTGCCAATACAGCGTGATAGCGTTGTTTCCATTCGGGTTCCCAGTATTCCTGCATACCAGGGAAGGCAATGGCTGCCCACAGGTCAATATGGAAACCCTCACGCATCAGACCCAACACGGCTTCTGCTGCCCAGATGTCAAACCCGCGGCTCATGCCACATAGAAAATGACGGCAGCCGCCGTCGGATGTCCGGAGGATCGCGCGCCGCAGGCGCTGCTGCATCTCGCAGAATGCAGGTGAACCCTCTGGCATATCGGCGGGCATTTTTTCCGGGCGATAGCCGGAAAAGCAGCATACGGATGAATTCACAAAATTCCCTCCCTAAAGTAGGATTTGGCAAGTATCATTGTAACACTGTGGGAGGGAAAAGGCAACTCGGGCGGAATCGCACGGGAACAGCAAGCTTCAGCATGGGTGCAATTGTGCTTGCTGTTTTGTATTTGAAATGGATAGAAAATCTGTGCTATAATATCAACAATGTGAACGACGAAAGGAACGAGAAAATGATGTTGATCTGTCCGCACTGTGGTGCGCCGCTTGTCCGGGAAGGTCAGGCGCTGCGCTGCCGAAACGGTCATAGTTATGATATTGCGCGTGCAGGTTACTGTAATTTGCTGCAATCGTCCCGTTCCGGCGAGCACACTGGCGATAGCCGTGAGATGGTGATGGCACGCCGTCGTTTTTTGGATCGCGGATATTATGCCGGGCTGGCGGAAGCGTTGTGTGCACAGGTACACAACCTGGCGGCGGGATATGGCGCTGTGCGGCTGGTAGATGCAGGGTGCGGCGAAGGGTATTACACACGCAAACTGGCACAGATATTACAGGCGAGTGGACAGCTCGCGGGCAGTGTCGGCATTGATATCTCCAAGTCTGCCACACAGTACGCGGCAAAACGTGATCCCTTGACTCAGTATGTCACAGGAAGTGTATATCATATGCCTGTCGCGGGCAATTGTGCCGATATTGTGTGCTCCATTTTCGCACCAACACCGGCAGAGGAATTCAGGCGGGTGCTCAAGCCAGAGGGCGTGGCGCTGTGTGTTGTGCCGGGCGCGGAGCATCTATGGGAGCTTAAATGCGCGGTGTATGACACGCCGTATAAAAATCGCGAAGAAAAGTACTCGTTGGACGGATTTCAGGTAAAAGACCGGCGTAAAATAATGTACCGGGTACACATTGACAATGCAGACGATATTCAGACATTATTTGCAATGACGCCATATGCACACCGCACGCCGCGCTGTGGATTGGAGCGTCTGCATGCCCTGCGCGAATTGGATGTGACACTGTCGTTTTTACTGTTGACATTTTGTCCTCAAATAGAACAAAGCGCTTTTCCTGAAAAGGGAAGTATGATATACTAAGTACGATCAGAGGGGAGGCGGATATCCTGTCAGACCGGTCGAATCATTTGAATTATTTAGACGAGTTGGAGACAAAAAGCATTGTCGTACAGCTCGTGCGCAGCTATTTTGCGAACAATATTGCAAAGGCGTCTGCCGAACTGTCTTATTATCTGCTGTTTTCCATATTTCCATTGCTGCTGATAGTCAGCTCCCTGTTGTCTCTGACAAAAGTTTCACAGATCACGCTGTTGCATCTGCTCAGTATACTGCCAGGCGATATCCAGCGAATTATTTCGCCGATTATCACACGGTATAGCGGGAATGTTTCTTCTGCCGAATTGATTTGGCGCATGATCGGGTTTATCATTCTTGGCATTTATTTCCTCACTCGGACGATGAGTTCCATCATGTACAATGTCAATCGGATTTATAAAATCCCGAACCGCCGCGGTGGTATCGGTCAGTTACTGTTCGAGGTTCTGACAGCAGCGGGTTTTATTTTTGCCATTGTATGCAGTTTCATCCTGTTGATTCTTGGTCGCAGCATCAATGCATTGATTACAAAATACATTGACATTCCCCAACAGCTGATGTGGCTGATGGATCTATGGCAGTATGGACGGTATATCATTGCCATCGGGCTGATGTTCCTGTTCCTGCTGTTGTTGTGCTATCTTGCGCCGAATTGCATCATGAAAATACGTGATGCATTGCCGGGCGCAGTGTTCACATTGATTGTATGGGTTATCTGTACAATGGTTTTTACTTTTTATATCAATAACATCAGCCGGTATGATGCGCTGTACGGTTCGCTCAGCGCGATTATGGTGCTGATGTTGTGGATGTATATGACAGGAATTATCCTATTTCTGGGCTTTGAGCTGAATTTTATCCTGATGAAGCGAAGACACCGGAATTTTGTCTGCAAGGGCAAACCATGGTATATTCGATTGATATCCCGCGCTGTCCACAATAGTAGACAGAAACGGAAAAAGAAAACAAAAAAATAATGGAAAGAAGGGTATTGGAATGAAAGTAGTGGCATTTAACGGGAGTCCGCGCAAAGGAGGCAATACGGAGATTTGTCTCAACCTGATCGGTGAGGAACTGAATAAGAAGGGTATTGAACTCGAAATTGTACAGGTCGGCACCAAGGCGAAACCATGTATGGCATGTTATCATTGCCTGAACACAGGCAGTGGTCATTGTGTACAGACTGACGAAGTCAATGCGTGGATTGACAAAATGGCAGAAGCAGACGGGATTATTCTTGCATCTCCGGTTTATTATGGCGGCATTGCAGGCGGCATGAAATGTTTCCTTGACCGCGCATTTTTGGCGGCAGGTAATAAGCTGCACCACAAGGTCGGTGCGGCAGTCGTTACCCTGCGCCGTTCGGGCGGTCTGGAAACCTATCAGCAGCTCAATGCGTATATGAATACAATGGAAATGGTCATGGCGACTTCCGATTACTGGCAGGCAGCGCATGGTCTGGACAAGGGCGAAGTCGTGCAGGATACCGAGGGTATCGAGGTTATGCACAAGCTCGGCCGTAACATCGCCTGGCTGCTCAAATTGATTGAAAACGGCAAGGGAGTCGTTGATCCTCCAGCTACCGGTCAGCGTACAATGACAAATTTTGTCCGCTAAAATGCATGGTGCAGTCGTACTTTTTGGTGCTTTTGTGGAAATTTTCATGGTGTTGAAAAAAATAGGGCAATCCCTTTGACAAAACGGAACACTATGATATAATGAACCCACAGAATACAATCCGGCTTTTTCTTCACCCAATATAGCCGGAGTCGCATGATAGTTAAGGAGGTCTATTTGAAATGACAAGATCCATTCGCGTAAAGAACACAGAGGATATTCAGAAGATCAATAAGATCGTCACGCAGTTCCCGTATGATATCTGGATTCATGGCAAGTCCGGTATGGTTGACGCAAAGTCCCTGCTCGGCATGTTCCTGCTCAGCCTGAACGAGCCGCTCAAGCTGGTTGTTGAGGATGACATCGACACCAAAAAGCTGTTCAAGGCTCTGGAAGATTATCTGGATATTGAGGACGACGACTAATTGTTGTTATGCGCGGCGGAGCTTTGGCTCCGCCGTTTTTTGTTTTGTGCAAAGAAAGGGTCTGCCGCAGAAAGATTTCCGTGGCAGACCTTTTCCATATATAGTATTAGATGGGGGCTAAAATTATGAATTGTATTACAGTTCGACAACTTTGCCGGACTTCCATGCTTCTGTGGTGCCGAAAGCGATGGCTGTGGACTTGGTGCCGTCATAAACGGTTACGCCTGGTTTTCTGTTCTCGCAGACACAGTCAATAAATTCCTGCATTTCAAGCTGATAGGCTTCAGCAAAGCGCTGCGGGAAGCCTTCCACGCACTCGGTGACAGCACCGCTGGAATTGTACAGCATTGCCAGATTTTTTTCCGGGACTGGGCTGATGCGGATGCTGCCTTCCGTACCGATGATTTCAGTCTCAACATGATAGCCATGCGGTGCTGTGCGCCCGACATGGATAACGCCGATGCCGCCGTTGTTGAACTTATAGGTAGCAACTGCGGTTTCGTCGTCACCGACAGCCTTAAATTCCGGATGTTTAAAGGTAGAACCGATGGCATAGACCTCAGTCGGCTCATCTTCCAAGAACCAACGCATCAGATCGATGTCATGAACTGCCATGTCGATGAAGATGCCGCCGGAAGTCGCTGCGAATTTGATAGAGCCTTCCACCAACGCTTCCGGGTCAATGCCGGTTGCCTTTACCATGTACGGCGTACCGATGGCGCCTTCCTGAATCTTCTGCTTCGCATACGCATAGGAGGAATCATACCGGCGCATGAAGCCAAGGAAAAAGATTTTATCCGGATGGCGCTCGACAGCAGCTTCTGCCTGTTTGCACTCTTCCAGGTTGACACCCAACGGCTTGTCAGAGAACACGTGCTTGCCTGCATCCAGGGCGGCTTCGATCTGCCAGCAGTGTTCAGAAGAAGTGGTGACGATGGCAACGGCATCGATGTCAGCGTTTGCGAGCATTTCGCGGAAGTCGGTGTACAGGTCAGAGACGCCCAGTTCTTTCTGTGCGTATTCCAGCTCAGCCGGAACAATAGAGCAGGCTGCGGTCAATTCCGCGTTTGGAATTTTGAATGCGATGTTGTTTGCATGTACTTTGCCCAGGCGACCGAGACCTGCGATGCCAACTTTGATTTTTTTCATAAAAAATACCTCCAAATATATAGTGTGTTTTTTATCCTCTGCGGATTGGATTTAATTTTCCCTTGCTGTAATTGCATTGTATATTGTTCAAAAAAATAAGTCAATAGTCTGTGAAATGCTTTGTATACATGCTTAAAAGTTAATTTTTTATTCATGCATTGTCAACAAGGAATGGGTAGAATTCTGCGGAAAATTTCCGTGACGCGTGACAAAAATGCGGCGGACTGTGGTATACTAAAAAAGATAGGAGGAGAGCGTATGAAGCATACGGTGCGAAGCATTGCAGCGCTGGCGGGCGTCTCCCGCGGCACAGTCAGCCGGGTATTAAACAACCAGCCCGATGTCAGCCCGGAAGTGCGAGCACGCGTCCTGCGCGTCATTGAGGAGACCGGCTATCGAAAGGATGAACGGTTTGCAGGAGGTGATAGGATCTGTATCGGCGTGATCGTCGCATACTGGCAGAATGAATATTTTACCAATGGTACGCTGTGTGGTATACGCATGGCGGCGCGCGAAATCAATGCGGCAAAGGTCACGCTGGAAGTGCGGCGGATGAATAGTCGTTCGGATGAGGAATATATTCGCTTGTGTGAACAGATGCTGGAGTTAGGTGTATGTGGTCTGGTGCTTAATGTGCCCGACAATATCTATATTGCAGCGGAGATTGAACGGCTGCATCAGGCGGGGGTGGTTGTAGTCACATATAATTCCGACTTACCGGACAGTGCCCGTGTTTGTCACGTGGGACAGGATCTGATTAAATCTGGTCGCATTGCGGCGGGATTGATGGCGCGTTGCATTTCGCCATGTGATCAGATGCTTATTGTGACAGGGAATATGGAATTCCGTTCCCATCGTCTGCGGGTTGATGGATTTGTGGGGCGGTGGAAAGAACTGGGGTTTGACTCTGACAGTTATCGTCTCACGGAATGCTATGAACGATATGATCTTACCTATGATACGGTGCGGCATGCACTGGAGGATCATCCGCGCTTGCGTGGGATTTATATGGGGACGGAAAATGTACGTGCCTGTATTGATGCACTTACGCGTGTGCGGCGACGGGTCGCTGTCGTGGTCAATGACCTGACGCCGGAGACACGAAGTTCTCTGCGCAGTGGACGAATTGATTTTGTCGTTGAACAGGATTTTTCTGCGCAGGTTTATCGCGCGATTATGATCTTGCATGAGCTTCTGGTTTATGGGCACAGAATTAAACAGCCGGTTGTTTATGTAAATACTTCTATCATTACACAAGAATTATTGTAAAAAACAAGAAGGTGGAAAAGAAGGCAAAAAGTTCGATTTCGACACAAAAGGTCGAAAAATGGTCGTTGAATGTAAAATTATCTTCAAAAAAATGGGGATATTCTGGTCGCATTGCGGTTCTTTTTGTAAAAAACAATACAAAAACTTTACATAGAACCGGGAGAAGATTTTACATGCGCCTGTTAGGATGATATCAGGAATGATAAAAGGAGAAAATTTATGAACAGTGAAATGGTAACAACCATTACCGGCTTGCTCGGCGGTTTGGCTGTATTTATTTACGGCATGAACCTGATGAGCGAGGGTCTGCAAAAGGCAGCCGGTGAAAAAATGAAGAAGGTACTGGGCATTCTGACCAAAAACCCGGTGATCGGCATGCTCGCTGGTACGCTGGTTACAGCGGTTTTGCAGAGTAGTTCGGCGACAACTGTCATGGTTATCGGCTTTGTCAGTGCAGGATTGATGACGTTGCCACAGGCGATTTCTGTTGTCTTCGGCGCAAACATTGGCACGACAATGACTGCCCAGATTATTGCATTTAAAATTGACGATTTTATCTGGCCCATTGTATTTATCGGTTTTGTCTTCTACTTTTTCCCGAAAAAAGAATCGATTAAAAATATCGGTCAATCGGTCTTTGCGTTTGGTCTGTTGTTCGTTGGTATCACGACCATGAGCAATGTTATGAAACCGCTTGCGGACAGCCCTGTATTCTTGAATATGATCGAAAGTGTGTCTCATGTTCCGGTTTTGGGTGTTTGCGTCGGTGCATTGATGACGCTGATTGTACAGTCCAGTTCGGCGACCATTGCTGTGCTACAAAATTTTGCCTCACAGCCGATGGCGGATGGTGTCACCAGTATCCTTGGTCTGACGGGTGCGATTCCAATTCTGTTGGGCGATAATATCGGTACTACCATTACCGCAGTGCTTGCGTCTGTCGGTCAGTCCAAAAACGCAAAGCGTACAGCTGCGGCACACTGTGTGTTTAATGTCACCGGTACGTTTATATTTATATGGTTTGTCCCGTGGTACGCAAAGTTTATTGAGTTTATTTCACCAAAAGGTCCGGAAGTTGAAGTCATTTCACGCCAAATTGCAAACGCACATACTTGCTTTAATATTACCAATACGCTTATCTGGCTGCCGCTTCTTCCGCTTATGGTCAAGATTGTCATGAAGTTGATCCCGGAAGGCAAACAGGAGGCTGCGGAACAGCCGCTGTATCAGACACGTTTTTTGGATACCAATGTCTTGAAACAACCGGAAGCTGCGATCCGTCTTGCCATGTTGGAATTGACTCGCATCACCGAGTATGTTACTGAAATGGCAGGACATGCGAAAAAAGCATTTTTATACAATGATAAGGAGTCTATGAATGCTGTAGACAGCCTTGAAGATGTTGTAGATATTTTGCAGGACAGCGTGACCAATTATCTGTCCAGCCTGTGTAAGACGGGGAAGCTGACACAAAAACAGTCGCAGCGTGTGGCGGGTATGATCCGTGTTGCCAGCGATATCGAACGCGTCGGGGATCAATATAATGCAATTACCAATTTTGCGAAGCTCAAATGGGAAAAGGAATATGCCTTTACTGAAGAAGCAATGAGCGAATTGGAGGAGGGATTTGACCATGTACAGGAGATGTTGCATTTGACAATCCGTACCTTGCATGATAATGATCTTGAAACTGCGCGCCAAGTTGTACACCAGCAGGAGAGCGTTGAAGATTTGGAACGCCGCTTGAGCCGCAAGCATATGGAACGTTTGAATCTTGGTTCGTGTTCGCCGGAAAATACGGTTGTATTTACCGATATTTTGCATGATTTGGAATGTATTGGTGAATATTGTTCAGATATTGCCGAAATGGTACTGGACGAGAACGACAGCATGGTTAAAATAGAAAAACTTGATCAGAAAATGAGCGAAGCGTAACAAACAGAAAATATGGCAGCCGTCAGATACGAGGGGGAGCCCTTGGATCTGACGGCTGTTTTTGTATTGTTGACGTGTAGAATTGAAAGGTTTTTAAGAAAAACATCAGATTTTTTTAAAAATTTTGTTGACATCAGGCGTGTGGCGTGATATTCTATATAGGCACTCAACGAGAGCGGCACGAAAAAACGAAAGATTTGGCAGGAAAACTGGTCGGGAGACAAAGAAGTGCTTGACAAATTGGTTTAAACGTGTTATTCTATATGAGTTGCCGCCGAGAGATCGGCGAAGACAATCGAATCAAGTTTGAAAAAAGAGATGAAAAAAGTTCTTGACAAACCGCTGATTGGATG
>CALWUF010000066.1 GCA_944384655.1 uncultured Butyricicoccus sp.
TGTCCGCATATGCCGGAAAACACCAGGACAATTGACGAGCTTGATAAGATTGAAATTCAGCAGGCTGTGATTGGCTCCTGTACCAACGGTCGGATTCAGGATATGCGTGAAGCTGCTGCGATTTTAAAGGGCAGGACGGTCAAAAAGAATGTCCGTACGATTGTCATTCCGGCAACACAGGAAATTTATCTCCAGTGTATCAGAGAAGGTCTTGCAGAGATCTTTGTTCAGGCAGGTGCGGTTCTGTCCACACCGACCTGTGGTCCATGTCTCGGCGGTCATATGGGTATTTTGGCACATGGTGAACGCGCCATTTCGACGACCAACCGCAATTTTGTCGGTCGTATGGGTCATGTTTCTTCGGAAATCTATCTGGCAAGCCCGGCAGTAGCTGCTGCATCCGCGATCACCGGTTATATCACTGACCCGGCAGACGTAGCGGAATAAAGGAGGAACAGTCATGAAAGCAAGAGGTTCTGTTTTTAAATATGGCGATAATGTCGATACGGACGTTATCATCCCGGCTCGCTATTTGAACATCGCAGATCCGGTTGAGCTGGCGACTCACTGCATGGAAGATATTGATACTGAATTCGTGAAAAACGTAAAAAAGGGCGATATTATGGTCGCAACCAAGAATTTTGGCTGCGGTTCTTCCCGTGAACACGCACCGCAGGTCATCCGTGACAATGGTATTTCCTGCGTCATTGCCTCGTCGTTTGCCCGCATCTTCTATCGCAGCTCGATCAATATTGGTCTGCCGATTATGGAAAGCGAAGAGGCAGCCAATGCCATCCAGGCAGGTGATGAGGTAGAGGTCGATTTCGATACCGGCATTATTACAGACATCACCACAGGCGAACAGTTCCAGGCCGCAGCATTCCCGCCGTTCTTACAAAATATCATCCGCGCAGGTGGTCTGCTCAAAAGCCTGAAAGAAAGAGAGGGATAAACGGTGCAGTATAACATTGCAGTCATCAAGGGCGACGGCATCGGTCCGGAGATCGTAACCGAAGCGATGAAAGCGCTCGATGTGATCGGTGAAAAATTTGGTCATACATTCCGGTTTACCGAATGCTATGCAGGAGGCAACGCAATCGATAAATATGGCATTCCGCTGCCACAGGAGACATTGGATATCTGTAAGGCGTCGGATTCCGTTTTGCTCGGCGCTGTCGGCGGTCCAAAATGGGATCATGTTCCATCAGATAAGCGTCCGGAACGTGCACTGCTGGGTCTGCGTTCGGGGCTGGGTTTGTTCGTGAATCTGCGTCCGGCACAGATGCATGCGGCGCTGGCAGAGGCTTGCCCGATCAAGCCCGAGATTATTGGCGACGGCTTTGATATTCTGGTTTGCCGCGAGTTGACGGGTGACGTTTACTTTGGCAAGCGCGGTCGCAGACAGAGCGAACTGGGTGAGACCGGCTGGGACGATATGAATTATTCTGTCACTGAGGTTGAGCGCATCGGCCGCCGTGGGTTTGACATGGCAATGAAGCGCGGTAAGAAACTGGTTTCTGTCGATAAGGCAAATGTATTGGAAACTTCCCGCGTATGGCGTGAGACCATGCACAAACTGCGTGAAGAATATCCGGAAGTCGAATATCAGGATATGTATGTTGACAATGCAGCGATGCAGCTCGTTCGCAATCCAGGTCAGTTTGACGTGATTGTGACCGGCAATCTGTTCGGAGACATCCTGTCTGATGAAGCGAGTATGATTACCGGTTCGATTGGTATGCTGCCGTCGGCGTCTATCGGTGAGACCAAGCTCGGCATGTATGAACCGATCCATGGTTCCGCACCGGACATTGCGGGCAAAGGCATTGCAAATCCGATTGCAACCATCCTGTCCTGCGCCATGATGCTGCGGTATTCCTTTGGTCTGGGCGAGGAAGCGGATTGCCTGGAAGCTGCAGTAGAAAAAGCACTAAACGATGGACATCGAACCGCAGACATCGCCAAGGAAGGTGAAAAAGTACTGTCTACCTCAGAAATGGGTGCAATTGTCTGCGCGAACATCAGAGAGTGATTTCGCAATCATTTCACAAAAAAGAATCCGGGCTGTCATCGGTCAAGCTGACAGTCCGGATTTTGTTATATAAAAATGAGTAATATTATAAAAATTCCCTCTTAATCTGCTCCAGAATGGTTACATCTGCCGGACAGAATGGATACTGATCGATTTGAGCGGGGGTGATCCATCGGAAATCATTGTGTTCCAATTGCTGCGGCGTACCTGAGATGATGTGCGCGTGAAATAGTGTGAGGTGTATCGTCAGATCAGGATACCGGTGTGTAACATCCATAAAGATATCGCCCACGGATACCGTGACGCCGAGTTCTTCTCGGCATTCGCGCATCAATGCCTGTTTTCCTGTTTCACCCGGTTCGATTTTTCCGCCTACAAATTCCCACAGCAGACCACGTGCTTTGTGTGGCGGGCGCTGACAGATAAAAAAACGATCTTCATCCCAGAGGAGTGCCGCGACTACCTCGGTGGTTTTCAGGATGTCTATGGCTTGCCTGTATTTTTGAGCGCGTTGCTTATCTCGTTCTGTGATGTGTGCCAATCTCGATAGGTCACTGTTGTGTGTGAGATCGGCGAGCTTGACGGAAACAGCAATTGGATTGTCGCGCAGTGCGCGCACGTAGTCCAGATAGGGGACATCAGCGTTATGTGTCAGACGCCGCACGGCTTCAACTGCTTCCGGCAGAAAACCCTGTTCCCTCAGGTCGTCAAGCGTGAGTGCTGTATCCTCTACAATATCGTGCAGCAGTGCGGCGACAGTTGTTACCTCATCGGTCATCTGTTCGGCAACATGAAAGACATGATGGATATACGGCAAACCGCTTTGATCGACCTGTCCGTGGTGTGCAGCGTATGCCAGTTTTATGGCACGTCTGGTTTGTTCGGTGTAAATCATTGTTTATTTTCCTTTGATTTGGATGGAAACCGTTCCGTCATTGTCTATGACCAATGAGAGCGATTTGATGTATTTTTCATAAAACTGATGCTTTTCTGTTTCCGACATGACGGCACGGGTGGAGCGGTAGATTTCATCCATCATCTGATTTACATTCAAGTTGATGTGCGAGGCGAGATAACGCTTCATTTCAGTCAACAAGGCAGTCAACTTAATATCCTTGCCCATGCCGGAATAGAAATCATCAATATAACAGTAGAAAATGCCGCTGTCATCCAGAGCTTCTTTGAGTTTTCCACTACATTTTTCATGTTCAACCATGACGAGATATCGAGCTTCCGGCAGTGCGGAAATCAGGCTCCAGTAATCTGAATCGCTGGCGGCCAGTACAAAGGAATCCACTTGGTTTCCATAAAACTCCCGACAGACATGAGCAGTCAAATAGGTATCCACCAGCGATTTACTGTCTTTGAGCCGTTTGACTTCCATGCGCTCGACCGGAATTTCTGTATGTTCGGCGAGCACCTGCCAGGCAGTGGAGGTGTGCACATCATCAAACAGAATGATTTTACTAATTTTATCGCGCAATGCATCTTCCAGATTGTTCAGCGCTGCACACAGGTCATACGGGTCAGAATTTTCGCAGTCCACGACGATGACCGTATTGCAACTTTGTTCCAGAAAATGAAAAATGTTATTTTTTACAGAATGATCCACGTTGGAAACGCGACTGAAATCTGTGAATTCATCCTCATGCCATTTGTACAGCAATGAAGTGAATTTTTTATCATTGAATAAAATGTTTCCATCACCTGGGAAAAAGACCCAGTTGAGATAGACCTGATATGGATATTTATTTTTTTCAGCATAGTACAGGTCGGAAGCGGCTTTTGTACCGTCTTCTTTCATTCCATTGGGCATGATAAAAATATCACGTACATAATCCCATTTGAGCCAAATGGGAAACAAGTTTTTGCAATTATTGATGCGATCACAAATATTTTTATTGATGTCTATAATGTACTGTACAAGCCGCGTATTTTTCTTTGTTATGTGAATTCCACAGGCGCTCAGTTCGGTCAGACATGACATGGGAATATATTCATCCAGGGAGGTGAGCAAACGGTAATTATGGTATAGTTCATAATTGATTTTTTTAAAATTTCGAATAATTGCCGTGCGCAGCATGCATAAATTGCGAAGAATACAGGCATTTTTATTGTATTTTAACTGGTCATAAATTTCTATCTGCGGCGGTTCATGTTCATTTTTGAAAACCTGTTCGGGAACGCCGATTAAAAATCCAATGGTAGAAATCAATGTATACATATACGTTGTACTTTTTTCACAGAAATTAACTGAAGTTTCTTCTGTAGGATGGATTGGAATCGGTGTAATGGTCATTGCTGTCATCCTTTCTATTTTGGAGATGTATCATTTATTGTATCGCGCCACAAGAACTTTTTCAATAATATTTGGGTGGATGAATTGATTTTTTGCTTCACCGACACAAAAAGAAAACAGGAAAAACGGATTACTGTATATGATAGTGATAACAACATATATATTTTGAGGAATTTTTCGTTTTTTTTGTCGTTGACAAGGCAAAAAAATCTGATTATAATAATTGACATGAAAAGGGAGTAGCTGGCGTTCGGTTTGGACGTTTACTTTTCGTCAATACGGCTTTTGAGGCCCGGGGAGTGACTAAACGGCGAGACTTTTGTTGCATCACAGCAGAGGTCTCTCTTTTTTTGTCTTCTGCTACGACCTGTTATATGGAAGGAGAAAAGAATTATGTTAAATTTTGTGCTGCTCATTGTCGGCTTTGTCATGCTGGTAAAGGGCGCTGACTGGTTTGTGGAGGGCGCTGCATCGCTCGCAACAAGATTTGGTATTCCACAACTCGTCATTGGTCTCACCATTGTGGCGATGGGAACCAGCATGCCGGAAGCCGCAGTCAGCATCACCGCCGCATTAAAAGGAAATGCAGGGATTACCATCGGAAATGTCGTCGGCAGTAATATTTTGAACATACTGATTATTCTTGGTGTGACGGCGGTTATCACAAATGTAGCAATTCAAAAATCGACGCTCAAGGTCGAAATTCCATATATGTTGTTTGTCACAGTGGTCATGGCGGTCATGGGATTGACAGGCAATCAAATTACCTTTGTAGAAGGAATTATTTTCTGGGCGCTGTTCATCGTGTATCTGGGGTATCTGTTTTATCTGGCAAAGACAGGAGGCACAGAGGATGAGCCGGCTCATGCGCCGATGAGTCTTGGAAAATGTCTGCTGGCTATTGTAATTGGCGGTGTAATTGTTATCCTGGGCAGTGACTTTGCCGTGGACGGTGCAACCGGCATTGCACGTATGATCGGTTTGAGCGAGCGCTTTATTGGTCTGACAATTGTTGCTTTGGGCACTTCGCTGCCGGAATTTGTTACATCGGTGACAGCTGCGCGTCGTGGCAATGCGGGTATTGCAATCGGTAATATTGTCGGCAGCAATATCTTTAATATCCTGTTTGTCATCGGTACAACTGCTCTGATTACGCCGGTTATTTTTGAAACTGCATTTGTGATTGATTCACTGATTGCAATTGCGGCTGGCGTTCTGCTGTGGCTGGGCACCTTCCGAACCAAAGAACTGCGCAGACCGGTGGGTATTCTCATGTTGGTTGGATATTTTGCATATTTCCTGTATCTGCTGTTCTGATACCTTGACACAAGACCATTTATCTGCTACAATCAAATCCGATCAATTTGGATGGGAGTGAATACAATTGCGTCATTTTTCCTGCTA
Source organism: uncultured Butyricicoccus sp. (assembly GCA_944384655.1). Classification (GTDB taxonomy): domain Bacteria; phylum Bacillota; class Clostridia; order Oscillospirales; family Butyricicoccaceae; genus Butyricicoccus_A. The sequence continues at coordinate 5,736 of CALWUF010000066.1, forward strand.
ATTCAATCATGGCACTGCAAAACGACAGGTTTCTGCCGTAGATGTTCGCCGTGCCGATGCAGGAATGTGAAGGCTTGTATTGTTCTGTCTGATGACATACGTTGTGTTTTTTTCGTATGCATTTTTTGGGCTGCAGGATGACATTCCTGTAGCCCATTTTGATGTACGGAGGAGAAACATATGTCATTGATCCAAATAGATAATCTTACATTTGCACATGACAAGTGTGCAGATTTTGTGTTTGACAAGTTGAGTATACAATTGGACACGGATTGGAAAACCGGAGTAATTGGGCGAAATGGACGTGGAAAAACGACATTTTTGCGTTTGTTGCACGGGGATTTTACATATAGCGGCGGTATATATATGGATACTGTGTGTGAATATTTTCCGTTTTCAGTAGAATATCCACAAAAATTAACGATCCAATTGATGCATGCGCTTGTTCCTGCGTGTGAGGAATGGAAGATCGAACGCGAACGGAATTTATTGGAGTTTCCTTTTGAAGCATTGGAGCGTCCATTTGCCACGTTGTCAGGCGGCGAACAGACAAAGGTTTTGCTTGCTGCGCTGTTTTTGCGAGAAAACCATTTCCTTTTGATTGATGAGCCAACCAATCATTTAGACCGGCACGCACGTGACATAGTCAGCCAATATCTGCGGCGCAAACGTGGATTTTTATTGGTCTCACATGACCGTGCATTTCTGGATGGATGTATCGATCATATTTTGTCTTTTGAGCGAACGGGAATCAGGATCTACCGCGGGAATTATTCATCATGGAATGAAACCAGGCAAAAACAGGAACAGTTTGAGCTTGCTCAGGATAAAAAACTGCGCAAAGACATCAATCGATTGGAAATAGCCGCAGCACGTATGTCAAATTGGTCGGATAAGATAGAGAAGACCAAACGCGGCACACGCAACTCCGGTCTGCGACCCGATACGGGATATATCGGACATCGGGCGGCTAAAATGATGAAGCGTTCCAAATCAGTTGAAGCCCGGCAACAGGCGGCGTTGGAAGAAAAATCTCAATTGCTGCACAATGTAGAACAAGCGCCGCCGCTTCGATTGTCCTCACTGCGATATTTTTCGGAAATATTGGCGGAATTCAAACAGGTATGCATTCGATATGACGGGAAAGCGATTTGCCAGCCATTTGATCTCAGGATTTCACGCAATGACTGTATTGCGCTGATCGGCAGGAACGGTGTAGGAAAAAGCAGCCTGTTAAAGCTGCTGTGCGGCGAACCGTTCGATTATTCTGGTATGCTGCATATTGGCAGCGGTCTGCGTATTTCCTATGTCCCGCAAGACGCTTCATTTTTGACAGGTACATTGGAGATATTTGCGCGGCAGCGCGGCATTGATCGCAGTTTGTTTTATACCATCCTACGCAAATTGGATTTTTCCCGGATATTGTTCGAGCAGGATATGGGTACGTACAGTGCAGGACAAAAAAAGAAGGTATTGATTGCTGCCAGTTTGTGTGAACAGGCACATGTATACCTTTGGGATGAGCCGCTCAACTATATTGATATTGATTCACGGATTCAATTGGAAGAATTGCTGAAGCGGTATCGACCGACGATGGTGTTGGTTGAACATGACCGTGCCTTTTGTGATGCTGTGACCACACGGACAGTAGAACTATTCTGAGAACAATAGAACAATATGGTATAATACATACAAGGGAAAATACGAACATCTGTTGAAAGGATATTTATGAAACAGAAATCATCATTTTTATGCTCAGAATGCGGCTATGAAAGCGCAAAATGGTACGGAAAATGCCCGTCCTGTGGTGCATGGAATACGATGGAAGAATTTCGTGAGGCAAAACAGACTGCACCGCGCGGCACACTGGCGAAAAGCGATCGCCGCCGTAACAAGCCGTTGCAAATTGATGCGATTGAAACGCAGGAGGAAGTGCGACTTCATACGGGAATTTCCGAATTGGATCGCGTGCTGGGTGGCGGCGCAGTAAAGGGCAGTTTTGTGCTGGTCGGCGGTGAACCGGGCATTGGCAAATCCACATTGTTGTTGCAAATGTGTCAGGAAATGTGCCGACAGGCGAAGGTTTTATATGTTTCGGGCGAGGAATCATTGAGACAAATTCGTCTGCGTGCAGATCGCCTGCATATCTCATCCCCAGAATTGTTTGTATTGGCGGAGACCGATCTTGAAGAAATGATTGAAGAAACGGATTTGCTTCAACCGGATGTGCTCATTGTGGATTCCATTCAAACCGTATACAAATCTGACTTGAGCAGTGCGCCGGGCAATACGACACAAATTAAAGAATGTGCGATGACATTGATGCAATATGCCAAACGTCGCGGTGTGACGATTTTCATCGTCGGTCATGTCAACAAAGAAGGCACATTGGCAGGTCCCAAAATTTTGGAGCATATGGTTGACTGTGTGCTGTATTTTGAAGGTGAGAAACAGATTTCCTTTCGCTGTCTGCGTGCCGCGAAAAACCGTTTTGGCTCTACCAACGAGATCGGTGTATTTGAAATGAGTGACTGCGGTTTGATTGAAGTGCCAAATCCATCGGCCGCAATGTTGTCTGGTCATCCGATGGACGCTTCGGGCAATTGTATTGCATGTACCATCGAGGGCAGCCGTCCCATTCTCGCAGAAATTCAGGCGCTTGTCACAAAAACCGCTTATGGTACACCGCGCCGTATGTCGGCGGGTGTCGATTACAACCGTATGGTTTTGTTGCTGGCGATTTTAGAAAAACGTGTGGGATTGTACTTGTCCGCGAGTGATGCGTATATCAATGTCATCGGAGGCATGCGGTTGGATGAACCTGCGATTGATCTGCCCATTGCATTGGCAGTTGCTTCCAGTTATCGTGACCAGCCATTGCCAGAAGGAGTTATGGCATTCGGAGAAGTCGGTTTGACCGGGGAACTACGTGCTGTGACCGCGGCGGCACAGCGGATCCATGAAGCAATTCGGCTTGGGTTTTCAACCTGTATCATGCCGCAACAGGATATTGGGCGCATGAAAATTCCCGAAGGGTTTCATATTATTCAAACGCGGAACATTGCACAGGCAATTGGTGCGGCATTTGGGGCAAAACAGTAAATCACTTTATATGAATCTATCTGAAATTCCAATGGTTATATAGAAAAATATCTGTAAAGGTAAATATCTTTACTGCACTGCTATAAATGCCAATTCAATTAAAAATATCCTGATTCTATACTATTTTTATACTTTAAACAGGAAGTATAATAAAATGAAACAGATGGCTTCATTCCATACAGCATGGAAGAGCCATCTGTTTTCTGTTATTCTTCCTTGCAAAAATGGAGCCTATAAAATTCCTCCGGGACATCTTCTGGTTTTAGCGTGCGCAGCACAGCACACGTACCTGCGGCTTTCGCCGTTTCATAATACCAGCGCTTATAGCGGAGCATTTGCAAATATTCCTGCATTTTCTGAATATTTTGTTCAACCAATGCCTGCTGCGCCTGGATCAATTCCAACCGCCGGGGGATGGTCTGATCGCCTTCCATACACCAATCAATAAAAATTTTGATATCTTTGATGGACATGCCCGTGTTTTTCAGGCATTCGATGATGCTCAGCCATTCAAAATCAGAATCTTTGAATAAGCGGATGCCGCTGTCCGAGCGCTCCACGAAGGGCAACAGCCCCTCTTTGTCATAGTACCGCAGGGTGGAGGGCGGTATGTGAATGCGTTTGGCCATCTCTCCAACTGTATAAAACATAACGGTCTCTCCATTTCTGAAAAAAATCCAAAAGAAGGCTTGACTTAAAGGTTACTTTAAGTTCTATAATTTACTTGAACCTACAGAAGAAGTGTATCATGTTCTATTTTCACTGTCAATGAGGAGGAAATACCGATGAGTTTTCGTATGTATGTACCAACCAGAATTTTATTCGGCGCTGGGATGCTGAATAAACTATCTCGTCAGAAAATGCCGGGCAAAAAGGCAATGATTGTGATTTCCAACGGCAAATCCACCCGGATGAATGGTTCGCTTGACCGCACCATTGCAGAGCTGAACAAAGCTGGCATTGAATCCGTGGTGTTTGATAAAATTATGGCAAATCCGCTCAAATCCACTGTCATGGAAGGCGGCGCATTTGCAAAGGAAAATAGCTGTGATTTTATTGTTGCACTCGGCGGCGGCAGTGTTATGGATGCATCCAAAGCAATTGCGACGATGGCAACCAACGACGGCGACCTGTGGGATTATGTATATGGCGGCACCGGAAAATGCCAGCGAATTCCCAATGATCCACTGCCCATCATTGCGATCACAACCACTGCGGGTACAGGCAGTGAAGTTGACCAATATGGCGTTATTTCCAATGAGGAGACCAATGAAAAGATTGGCTTCGGCGGTGATGACCGTCTGTTCCCATGCACTGCAATTGTCGATCCGGAGCTGATGAAATCCGTTCCGCCAAAATTCACAGCATATCAGGGCTTTGACGCACTGTTCCACAGCACAGAGTGCTATATTGCGAGCGCTGCAAATCTCATGAGCGATATGTATGCGCTGACAGCCATTGAAAATATCGGTACCTATTTGGCGCGTGCAGTACAGGATGGCTCGGATATGGAAGCGCGTGAGCATGTCGCGTTTGCAAACACGCTGTCTGGCGTTGTCATGACACTCAGTTCGTGCACGAGTGAACATTCGATGGAACATGCGATGAGTGCATATCATCATGATTTGCCGCATGGCGCAGGTCTGATTATGATCTCCCTGGCATATTATGAACATTTTATCTCCAGGCATGCGTGTGATGAGCGTTTTATCCGTATGGCACAAGCGCTCGGCAAGTCCGATGCAGATAAGCCAGAAGATTTCCTTGTTGCGCTGGCAGATATTCAAAAGGCGTGTGGTGTGGACAATCTGAAGATGTCCGACTATGGCATTCAGCCGGATGAGTTCATGACATTGGCGCAGAATGCACGTGAGACCATGGGCGGGTTGTTCAAGGCGGATCGTGTGCCGCTATCCGATGAAGAATGTGCTGCAATTTTTGAAAAGGCATACCGTTGAGGTATACCAAATAATAACGCAGGGAAAACAGCGATGCCATGAATGGCGTCGCTGTTTTTATATTATACACAAAATAATGTATCGAATTTATATGTCTCGTACACATTGTATCCAGACGGAGAAAAAACGATGTTTAGACAATAAATTTGGCAGGAATTGCAGGCATCGGAGCGCTTCTGCAATTTTGTCACCAAGTTGGGGGGCAGTTTTCAGGTGGCGATAACGAAGCTGTCTGTGGACAATATTCAAATATTTTTGTCATCAATGGGTATGAATGAAAAAGAGAATGGGGAAAATGCAGAGAAACATTGACAATAAAATGCACAATAATCCATCAAAATTAGACAAAGTGCCAATTGTGTCATGAACACTTGAGGACAAAGATGCCATAGTTATTGGTTGCCTTGTCAGGAAGTTGATGGTAAAATTTCAATTGTAAAGAGGAAAGGGGGCAGCAGAAATGTCATCATCGTCACGAAATCGTAAAGATGAGAATAAGCATGTCCAACTGACATCGCGTCAGAAGGTGATCATTCAGATTTTGACAAAGTTTACTGCCTCCCGTCCGGTGACAGTTGCCATGATTTCTGAAATGATGGGCGTCAGTTCCCGCACCATTTTGAGAGAAATTCCGCATATTGAACAATGGATGACACAAAATGATTTTCACTTTATCCGCAAACCAGGCGTGGGTTTGATCCTGGATGAGAGTGTTGAAAATCAGAAACTGATTCTTGAGTTGTTGGAAGTGGAATCTATCCCGAAGGAATACACCAAGGAAGAGCGGCGCAGACGCATTCTCGGTGAGTTGTTGTATGCGGAAGAACCGTTGAAATCCTATTATTTTACGTCGAAGTTTCATATTTCCGAAGGTACGCTTTCCAGCGATCTTGATGAAGTTGGACGTTGGCTGGAAAGCTATGATATCCGCCTCATCCGTCGTCCGGGTCTGGGCATCCTGCTCGAAGGGGATGAACGCAGTTATCGTCAGGCGATAGCAAATGTGGTATATGAGAGCATCGATGAGAGTCAGATTATGCAGTTGCTGTGCGGGGATCCGGCAGAAGGGGAATTATCTGTCGTGCATAATCGCGTGTTTGGGCTGCTCGATCATGACACAACTTCTAAAGTTGAAAAAATCCTGATGGAATCGGCACGCCGCCTGCACATCCAATATACTGACAGTGCTTATGTCGGGTTGATTGTGCATATCGGGCTGGCAATCAAACGCATTCAAAATAATGAGAAAATCGAGATGGAGCCGGAACGGCTGCAAAAGCTGATGATGCTCCCGGAATTTTCTGTTGCAGAAGAGATTTCTGACCGATTGCAGGAAACCTTCCATGTGCACATTTCGCGCGGTGAGGTAGGATTTATCACGATGCATCTGTCATCGTCCAGAATCTGGCCGACCGGGCGTCAACCCAGACGGAACATTGACAGCATCAATCTCCGGCAGCTTGCAACCCAACTGATTGAACAAGTAGAACAGAAAATCGGCATTATCCTGCATGACAGCGACAGCCTTTTGGAAGATCTGTGCAACCATATGGCACCTACGATCAGCCGTCTTTCTATGGGCATGCAGATTGAAAACACGCAACTCGACTCCATCCGCGAAGAATATCCGGAGATTATGGAGGCAACTCGCGCCGCCTGTATCGATATTCTCTGCCCGGAAGTTGGTATTGAAGAAGTTCCGGATTCAGAAGTTTCATTTCTCGTCATGCACTTTGGCGCAGCGCTTGAGAAAAAATTGCAGCAATTGCAAACCATTTCTGCTGTTGTCGTCTGTCCGACCGGTATTGGTACATCTCGTATTCTCGAGGCTGGACTCAGAAAGACATTTCCCAATATTGATATACATGGTACGATCTCGGCGTTCCGAATCGACACAAAAAAGTTGCGGGAACAGGGGATTGACCTGATTATTTCCACAGTCAATTTGACCACGGATTATCCATGGATTTGTGTCAGCCCGATTTTGCAGGCACAGGATCGTCGTCAGCTTGAGAGTATGATGGCGTCACTTCAGGACAAAAAACGCGGCAATCCGATTTTGCAGACAAATCGGCAGATGACATATGAAGACATCCGTGATATCGCATATACCGGTTCGGAACTGCTCAATCTGGTGGAAAACCTGCGGTTTGATACGCTGTGTGCGGCGCATTCGCGCGCAGAGATCATTGCCAAAGCCGGCACGTTGTTTGCGGACAATGATCGCTCCGCAGCTGATATTGAAGCCGGTCTGTACGAGCGTGATCGGAATGCGGATACATATGTCAAACAGTTCCATGTGCTCATGCTGCACTGCCAGACAAATATGATCGACCATGCACGGTTTGGCTATGTCAAATTGGATCCTCCTCTGTATGAACAGGGACGAGTTATATTTGGCGCATTGGTCATGCTGGCGCCGGAAACCTCAGAAGATGAGGATGTCGTGGCGCATCATCTGATCGGCGCAATCAGTTCGCTTCTGGTTGAGAATAAGACATTCTTAGGTCAGCTTCGTTCAGGAGACTGGAACGGGAGTCGGGCTTCTATTGAAGCAGGTCTGGGGATGTATTATAAACAATATTTGAGAAAGAGAATAGGAGTTGGAGGAAAATGAAACAAGCAGTACAGAGGTTTGGTAAATTCCTCAGCGGAATGGTTATGCCAAATATCGGCGCATTCATTGCATGGGGTTTCATTACCGCATTGTTCATTGCAGACGGTTGGCTTCCAAATGAAAAGCTGGCCACGCTGAACAGCCCGATGCTGAACTATCTGCTGCCAGTCCTGATCGCTTACACGGGCGGCAAGATGGTCGGCGGCGACCGCGGCGGCGTCATGGGTGGTATCGCTGTCATCGGTGTTATCGCAGGTGCGCCGGACTATCCGATGCTGATGGGCGCTATGGTTATGGGTCCGTTTGCAGGTTGGGTTATTCGGACATTTGACCGCGCAATGGATGGTCATATGCCGGCAGGCTTTGAGATGCTGATTAACAATTTCTCAGTTGGCATTATCGGTATGCTTCTGGCAATTCTGGGCTATTATGCAATTGGTCCATTCATGAGCATTATCCTGGTTATCCTGTCCAAGGGTGTTGAGATTCTTGTCAACCATGGTCTGTTGCCGCTGGTTGCAATCTTCATTGAACCGGCAAAGGTTTTGTTCCTGAATAATGCAATTAACCACGGTATTTTTACTCCGATCGGTCTGGAACAGGCAGCTTCCGCAGGCAAGTCAATTATGTATATGCTGGAGACCAACCCTGGTCCTGGTCTTGGCGTTCTTCTTGCTTACTGGGTGTTCTCCAAAGACAGAGCAACTAAGGATTCTGCTCCCGGCGCAGCCATCATTCACCTGTTCGGCGGCATTCATGAGATTTATTTCCCATATATCTTGATGAATCCGTTTGTTATTGTGGCGCCGATCCTCGGCAACGTTTGTGCAATTTTGTTCTTCAATATCACTGGTGCAGGTCTGGTTGGACCTCCGGCGCCGGGCTCCATCATTTCTTTCCTGGCTATGACGCCGAAGGGCAGTACGCTCAACAGTATTATCGGTGTGTGCATTGCGACAGTGGTTTCTTTCCTGGTGGCTGCTCCAATTGTCAAGATGGCAGGTTCAAAGAGCCTGGAAGAATCTCAGAGCAAAATGGCTTCCATGAAAGCAGAAGCCAAGGGCAGTGCAGCAGCTCCGGTTTCTATTTCCAGCGGCGCAGTCAAGAAAATTGTCTTTGCCTGCGATGCAGGTATGGGTTCGTCCGCCATGGGTGCAACCAAGTTCCGCAACCGCATTAAGCCGCTCAACACCGGTATTACAGTTACCAATACTTCGGTAGACAATGTACCGGCGGATTGTGATATTGTCGTCTGCCAGGTGACACTTCAGGAACGTGCAAAGAAGAGCGCACCGCAGGCGCAGCTCGTCACGATCGGCAACTTCCTGGCTGATCCGAATCTTGATCAGCTATACAATTCGATTGCCAGCATGGGCAGCGGAGGCACAGCAACTGCTGTTGCAGAACCGGAAGAAAAGGAAGAAATCTCCGAAAACAAGACGGTTATGCTGCGCGAAGGCGTAAAGCTCGGTCTGAAGAGCGTATCCAAGGAAGAAGCAATCCGTGCGGCGGGTGAATTGCTCAAGCAACTCGGCTGTGTTGGCGACGCATATGTCGATGCAATGCTTGAGCGCGAAAAACTTGTTACTACGTATATGGGGCTCGGCGTTGCCATCCCGCATGGCACCACGCAGGCCAAGGGCGAGGTGAAGAAATCCGGTATTGTTATGTTGCAGTATCCAGACGGTGTACCATTCGGCGATGAAAAAGCACAGCTTGTATTCGGTATTGCCGGTGTTGGTGATGAGCATTTGGATCTTCTTGCAAATATTTCCAACGCTCTGGAAGACGAGGACCTATTGGAAGAGCTCAAAACAACAAACGATGTTGATCTGATTTTGAAGACTTTTAGCTGAGATAAAAGGAGCGAATGTATCATGAAAACAGCCATTCAATTTGGCGCAGGAAATATCGGTCGCGGTTTTATCGGTGCACTGCTTTCGCAGGCAGGTTACCATGTCGTTTATGCGGATGTAAATCAGGCTGTCATTGACAAAATCAATGCAGACGGTAAATACACCGTTCATGTCATGGATGTCGAGTGCCAGGATATCCCAATTACGGATATCAGCGGCATCAACTCGACCACTCCGGAGATGGTTGAGGCATTGGCAAACGCTGATCTGATTACCACTGCAGTCGGTCTGGTGATTTTACCGCGCATTGCACCCACAATCGCACAGGGCATTGCTCTGCGAAAGGCGCAGGGTTGCACGCAGGCGTTGAATATTATTGCCTGTGAAAACGCCATCCGTGCAAGCTCTCAGCTCAAGGAAGCTGTTTACAGTGCACTGAGCGAAGAAGATCGTGCGTATGCAGATGAGTATGTCGGCTTCCCGGATTGCTCGGTGGACCGCATTGTTCCGCCGGTCAAGAGCGAGAATTTTATCGATGTTGTGGTAGAAAACTACTACGAGTGGAACGTCGAAAAGGCATCGTTCAAGGGCGAAATCCCGGAAATTGCGGGCATGAATCTGGCCGAGAACCTGATGGCATATATTGAACGCAAGCTGTTTACACTGAACACAGGTCATGCTATTACGGCATATCTGGGTACCCTCAAGGGGTATGGCACCATTGACGAAGCCATTGCCGATGAAAAAATTTATGAGATTGTTCATGCGGCAATGACAGAGAGCGGCGACGGACTGATCCGCAAACATGGGTTTGATGCAGAGGCACATTACCACTATATCGATAAAATCATCGGACGCTTTAAGAATCCATATCTTAAGGACGATGTCACCCGTGTCGGTCGTGAGCCGCTACGCAAGCTGAGTTCGACGGATCGACTGACCAAGCCGATGATGACTGCCTATGGCTATGGCTTGCCGGTTGATCATCTGATCCTCGGCATGGGCGCTGCCCTCAAATACAACAATCCGGACGATGCACAGAGTGTAGAAATGCAGAACAAACTCAAGGAGCACGGTCTGATTGCTGCAATTCAAGAGATCACCGGTATCACAGATGCCGAATTGGTTGGCCGCATTGTCAATGCGTATGATACGGTCGCATCCCAGATCTAACAGGTATCATTCATTTACGGAAAAGGAGAAAAGATTATGACTAGCTTTACCTACACATTAACCGATCCGGAAGGTTTCCATGCTCGTCCGGCTGGACTGTTTGTCAAGGAAGCAAAGAAATTCCCGTGCACGACAACTGTCATCAAGGGTGACAAGCGTGCAGACGCCCGCAAGATGTTCGGTCTAATGGGACTTGGCATCAAGGGCGGCGACACCATCACCATCACCACTGAAGGCGAGCAGGAAGCGGAAGCTGCTGCTGCACTCGAGGAATTCATGAAGGCAAACCTGTAATTTTGCAGTCTACTCTATCTATTTTATCTATTCTATATTCCGGCGTATCCTGTTTATGGATACGCCGGGACGAAAACAACATCTCAACTGTCAGACGTGCATCCGTAAACAAATTTTTACTGGAACAAATCGTATAAATTATGGAACAATGGAACAACGTAAGCAAGCTGGCTGTACAGCTGATTGCTGGGATGATGGTGTCAAGCCGCCGGAGTGGGTCGCTCGGGTGGCTTGATTTTTATTTTTTTTGCGCGTCGATCAAAGGTTTCGATTTACAGACGATTGAAATCATTTGCCAAATGAGCGGCGGTATGATAAAATTACTCTATTATACTATGGCAAAACAACAATTGCTAAATGCGTTGTATGGTGATGCATACATTATAAAATGAAAATTATGTGCTGATATGCCGCGCAATGGCAGAGCACAATACGGAGGTACTTCTGTGGGAAGAAAAGAAGCTAGAGAAATTGCACTTCATCTGATCTTTGAACTGAGCTTTAAACAGTTCAGCGACGAGGAACTCTTGTCTGACCGCCTGGAGCAGTCGGTGATGGATTCGCTGGCGGGTGATGTCGCATTGTATGCGGGTGAATTGCCGGAAGATCAGAAAGTGTATATCCGCAATACAGTTATGGGTTTGTGTTCGCATTGCGCGGAGTTGGATGCGATGGTTGAGAAGCATTCCACCAACTGGAATCCCAACCGTCTGTCCCACATGACTATGTCATTGCTGCGGCTTGCGTTGTATGAAATGCAGTATGTCGATGATGTTCCGGTGGGGACAGCGATTGATGAAGCGGTTGAGCTGGCAAAGAAATATGAATCCGAAGAAGTGCCGTCGTATATTAACGGCGTACTCGGCGCGGCAGCGCGTGAGCTGATAACAGACTGATGGCACGGTTTTTTGGCGTCGATACCTCCAATTACCGCACGTCCGCTGCGCTGTTTGACAGCGAGAGTCATGGTTGGCACAATTCTGGACAGCTGCTCAAAGTGCCGGAGGGTCGCATTGGGCTGCGGCAAAGCGATGCATTGTTTCAACATGTACAGCACCTGCCGGAACGCATTCTGGAACTGGGTATGGGTTTTGGCACACAGATCAAGGCTGTTGCCGCCAGCACCCGCCCCCGTGCGGTTCCGGGATCGTATATGCCATGTTTTCTCGCAGGGGCAGCCGTTGCGCGCAGTCTTGCGCATGCACAGGGCGTACCATTTTTTGAAGTTTCGCACCAGCAAGGACATTTGGCAGCCGCTGCGTTGTCCGCAAATGCACTGCATCTGTTGCACGAACCGTTTCTGGCTTGGCATCTGTCGGGCGGGACGACGGAGTTATTATATGTCAAGCCGGAAGAAACATTGTTTTCTGCGGAAATCATCGGCGGTACAGACGATTTGGCGGCAGGTCAGCTCATCGACCGCGCAGGTAATCTGTTGGGACTTCCATTTCCCGCAGGTGCACAGCTTGAACAGTTGGCAAATGCCTGCACACAGCCACAAAAGCCATTTCGCCCCAAGACGGTAGGTTGTCGATTTTCGTTGTCCGGTGCACAGAATAAAATTGAAACATTATATCAAACAGGCGCGCCGCGCGAAACCGTTGCGCGTTATACCATTGATATTGTCGGCAGCGCTGTTATGGATGCGACACAACAGGCAGTGCAACAGATGCATCTACCTGTTTTATGTGCGGGCGGCGTGATGTCCAACCGGCGGTTGCAGCAACGCATGCGGGATGCATTTGGCGCATTTTTTGCTGAACCGGCGTTGTCGGGGGATAATGCGGTTGGCGTTGCCGTGTTGGCAGCATTGCTGAGCGGGGAATTACTATGAAACAACAGACCGTTTATACCGTCTCGCAGGTCAATCATGCGATTCAACTGATGCTGGAAGACCATGAACCGTTTCGCAACCTGTATGTACAGGGCGAGGTGTCCAATTATAAGGCGCATTCCTCTGGTCACAGATATCTGACACTCAAAGATAAAGAAAGCGTACTGTCAGCCGTCATGTTCCGTTCAGACGCAGCAAGATTGCGTTTTCGTCCGGAAAACGGGATGAAAGTGATTGCACGAGGGCGCATCAGCTGTTACCCCAAGTATGGGCAATATCAAATGTACATTGCGGACATGATGCCGGATGGCATTGGTGCGCTGACCATTGCATTTGAACAGCTCAAGCAGAAATTATATGCCGAGGGATTGTTCGATGAGTCACGTAAAAAGCCTCTTCCACGTCTGCCACAGACGATTGCCATCGTCACTTCACCGACTGGCGCCGCGATACGTGATATGCTGCGCATTCTCAGACGCAGGTATCCATTGGCTGCTGTACAAATTTATCCGGCACTTGTACAGGGAGAAGGCGCAGCGGCTGATATTGCACAGGCGATTGAAGCAGTAAACCGGCGCGGTGAGGCGGATGTAATCATTACCGGACGTGGCGGCGGTTCATTGGAAGATTTATGGGCATTTAATGAAGAATGTGTGGCACGTGCCATTGCTGCGTCAGAAATCCCGGTCATTTCTGCGGTTGGACATGAGCCGGATATTACAATATCAGATTTTGCCGCAGATGTACGCGCTTCTACACCATCCAATGCGGCAGAAATTTGTGTGCCGGATGCAGCAGAGCTGCGGCGTTTTCTCCGCACAGCAGCGCATACCCTGCACAGTGATATGG
>CALWUF010000067.1 GCA_944384655.1 uncultured Butyricicoccus sp.
CTGTAATAGTATCCGTCATATTCCTGCTCGCTCTCGACTTCATTCATGAAGTCCATTAACATTTCTGCTTTCATATCTCTATTTTAGCACTTTGTATATGTCTTGTCTCTAAAATTGATTTCCGTGATTCCGTCACGTCTCCTCTTGACATTCTCGCCCGATTGCGCTATACTGTACTCAAATTTTGATAACAGCACTGCGATGACGGAGAAAAGTAAATCCGCATCGGCTCACCAGGGATAGCACGCCATAGACTGCAAGCGGGCTTTGAGCCGGACGAATTGAAGTTCCCTCCTGAGCTTTCACGCTGAACAATAGTAGGTGTGAACGGTTGCCTCCGTTACAGGGCTAGGATATCGGGCTTCCCGGCCCCGTATTTGAATGAAGTGCGGCATAAGTGCCGAATTTGGGTGGTACCACGGAATGTTTGTCTTTCGTCCCTTGCAATACGGGAGGAAGGACTTTTTTTATGCTTACTTTTCTTGCTGTGTTCAGCCGGGAAATATCTGTCTCAAGGAGAAATGTATCATGATTGTTGTATTGAAAAAAGGTTGCCCGCACGACGAAGTCGAACGGCTTACTGCCTGGATTGAACATTTTCATGTCAGTGTAAATCCGATTGTCGGTGAAGAAACTACAATTCTCGGTCTTGTCGGAGACACCTCCGCTGTTGATAAGAATACCTTGATGCTCAACCAGTGGGTTGATCGTGTGATGAAGGTTCAGGAGCCGTTTAAACTCGCAAATCGCCAGATGCATCCCGAAAATACAATTGTGGATATCAACGGCGTGCAAGTTGGCGGCAACAAGCTGGTCATCATGGCAGGTCCGTGCTCGGTTGAGAGTGAACCGCAAATCTGTGAGATCGCCGCAGAAGTTCAGCGTCAGGGTGCGGCAATCCTGCGTGGCGGCGCATGGAAGCCACGTTCTTCCCCCTACTCCTTCCAGGGCATGAAGGCACAGGGTCTCGAACTCCTGTGCAAGGCAAAGGAAAAAACCGGTCTGCCAATCGTTACAGAAATTACCAATCCTGCACATATTGAACTGTTTGATGGCAAAGTGGATTGCTATCAGGTCGGCGCACGCAACATGCAGAACTTTGAGCTGCTCAAAGAGCTGGGCAAGACGGATACGCCGGTTCTTCTGAAGCGCGGTTTTGCCAATACCCTGGAAGAATTTCTGATGTCCGCTGAGTATATCATGGCAGGCGGCAATGAGCAGGTGATTTTGTGTGAGCGCGGCATCCGCACCTATGAAACCTATACGAGAAATACACTGGATATCAGTGCAGTCCCGGCACTGAAGCGTCTGAGCCATCTGCCTGTTGTCGTTGATCCATCACATGCTGCCGGTATTTACTGGATGGTAGAACCGCTGGCTATGTCCGCCATTGCAGCAGGTGCAGACGGTCTGATTATCGAAGTTCATAATGATCCCGAACATGCGCTGTCCGATGGCGCACAGTCACTGACCTATGAGCATTTTGCCCGCACCATGGGTAAAATCCGTGCCATTGCCAGTGCGATCGGTCGTGAAATCTAACAACAGGAGGCAACGACATCATGTATCATCTTTCGCTCCAGGGCTCTGCCAGCACATCTGATATCTATATTGGCGCAGGTGTATTCCAACAGACTGCCAAGCGTGTTGCAGAAAAATTCAAGCCTACACGCATCCATGTCGTTACGGATTCCAATGTTGCACCGCTTTATCTTCGGGAACTATGCGCAGAATTTCCGTTGAATATTACAACCACAGTCATTCCGGCTGGTGAAGAACACAAAAACCTCGATACGGTCGCAAGCCTTTATGCCGATCTGAGTGAAGCAGAATTGACCCGTTCCGATCTTGTAATTGCACTGGGTGGCGGTGTTGTCGGAGATATCACCGGCTTTGCCGCAGCTACCTATCTGCGCGGCATACATGTCTGCCAGATTCCCACCACAGTATTGTCTCAGGTTGATTCCTCTGTCGGCGGTAAAACTGGCGTAGACTTGCCACAGGGCAAAAATCTTGTCGGTGCGTTCTATCAGCCGGAACTGGTCATGATTGATACGGATATTCTCTCTTCCCTGCCCGAACGTATTTTTAACGACGGAATGGCAGAGGTCATTAAATATGGTTGTATTTCCAATCCTACCATTTTAGAATTGATTGAACAACCGGATTTTAAGTCCAATATGGAACAAATTGTCTATGAATCCGTGCGCATTAAGCGCGATATTGTCCAACAGGACGAGCATGATACCGGTCTGCGCATGATTTTGAATTTTGGGCACACCATTGGTCATGCAGCGGAAAAAGTTGGAAAATTCACCGAACTATCGCACGGTCAGGCAGTTGCCATCGGTATGGTTCAGGCGGCAAGGCTGGGCGCTGCTCTGGGAGAGGCTGATCTGACCGAACCGATTATCTCAGCCTGCAAAGCGCATGATCTGCCCACAGAACTTCCTTATCCGATGGAAGACATCTATACTGCCCTGCTGCACGACAAAAAACGTATGGCGGATACGATGAATTTTATTCTGGTACATCCGCTCGGCAAGGCTGTCATTCATAAAATTCCGCTGGAGCAACTGCACCAGCTCATGATGGCGCTGTAAGGAGGAGTTATGGGTTCTGTTTGGGGAAATCATTTCAAACTGACGATCTTTGGTGAATCTCATGGGGGCGGCATTGGCTGTGTGCTCGACGGCTTTCCGGCAGGTGTTGCGTATGATGAGGAATTTATCCTGTCAGAAATGGATCGCCGTGCACCGGGTAAAAATCGCCAGTCCACAGCACGCCGTGAAAAGGACCTTCCAAAGGTCCTTTCCGGCATATTTGAGGGGAAATCTACTGGTACGCCGATCTCATGTGTCATTGAAAACACCGATACCCGATCAGGCGATTATCGCAATCTGATCGACCATCCGCGTCCAGGACATGCAGATTATACCGGACGCATCCGCTTCCACGGTTACAATGATCCGCGTGGCGGCGGGCATTTTTCCGGACGGCTGACTGCTCCACTTGTATTTGCCGGCGCAATGTGCAAGCTGTTCCTGCGCACAAAAGGCATTGAAATTGGTTCACATATCGCCTCTATCGGTCAGATTATGGACACGCCATTTGATGATATCTGTATACCGGCCGAACAGCTCGAAATGTTGCGCACACAGCAGTATCCAATTATTAACCCGCGTGCACAGCAGGCAATGCTTGATCAGATTGACCAGGCACGCGAAGCGCAGGATTCACTTGGCGGTATCATCGAATGCGCTGTGATCGGTATTCCAGCCGGTCTCGGTTCACCGATGCTGTGCCCGGCAGAAGGTTACATTTCTTCCCTGTTGTTCGCGGTTCCAGCAGTCAAAGGTGTGGAATTCGGCGCAGGTTTTTCCATTTCTGCCATGCGCGGCTCAGAGGCAAATGACCGCATGATTCTCGAAAATGGTGTGATTCAGACGGAGACCAACAACAATGGTGGCATTCTGGGCGGCATCACAAGCGGTATGCCGGTTATCGTGCGCACAGCGATCAAGCCGACCCCATCCATTTCACGTGAACAGATGACGCTCAATATCGCAGACGGCAAGGTTGAACCGCTGGTTATCCATGGACGGCACGATCCCTGTATTGTCACACGCGCCGCTCCTGTCATTGAAGCTGCCGTTGCGGTTGCCATAACAGATCTGTATTTGGAGGCCTATGGATATGCGCAAAATTGAGGACATCCGGCGCGACATCAACGCGATCGACCATGAAATTTTAAAGCTCTTTCTCAAGCGTATGAAGTGCGCAGAGGAAGTCTCCGATTACAAAATGGCAAACGGTGGACAGGTATTGGTTCCCTCCAGAGAATCCGAACTGTTGGACACCATGCTGAAAGACATCCCGGACGAACTGAAGCTGGAATATGCCTCTCTGCTGCGAACAACAACGCGCGTCAGCCGCAAGCATCAGTACTTCCGCATGTTGGAGGCGGAACCGGAACGGCTCAAGCTGGACATCCAACCGCGCATTTCCGATCCCAGAATGGTATATTATGGCGGTCTGCCCGCGTCGTATCAGGACATGGCGTGTTCAGAACTGTTCCCGAACGCACAGAAACGTCCCATGGAATCGTGGGAAGATGTCTTCCGTGCTGTGGTAAATGGTGAAGCGGACGCCGGTGTTGTTCCCGTTGAAAATTCGACAGCCGGAACAGTCAATGAAATATACGATCTGCTTCAACAGTATGGTTTATACATTTCCCACTCTCATGTCAAAGTAATTCGGCACTGTATTGCCGGGTGTAAAGCTTCCTCCCTTGACAGTGTAAAAGAGGTGTATTCTCACCCACAGGCGCTCCGTCAGTGCCAGCAATACATCAAAAAACGCAGTTACACGCCGTTGGAAGAGAGCAACACAGCCGTCGCTGCAAATAAAATTGCACATCTCAGTGATCCAACCAAGGCTGCTATCTGCTCTGAAGCCGCAGCAAAATTATATGGTCTGGAAATTTTGGAGACAAACGTCAACGATGGCGATTACAATCAGACGCGTTTTATTGCCGTGCAACGCGCATTGTCCGCACAGCCGGAAGATACTCGTGTGAGTCTTGTTCTCACACTTCCACATGTTGTGGGCAGTTTGTACGGTTCCCTTGCAGTCTTTGCGGATTACGGTGTAAACATGACGGAGATTCACTCCCGTCCACTGCGTGATATGCCATGGAATTATTGTTTTTATATCGATTTTGATGGCAATCTGCTCGATCAGGATACACGTGCGCTGATCTATCAGTTGACACAGGAATGCGCCTATGTCCGTGTGCTCGGTTCGTATCCGGTCAGTCAGGAGGAGGGCACAAAATGAGTTTCATACTTTCCCCCGTCCCTGCACTGCGCGGTACAGTCACTGTACCGGGAGATAAATCAATTTCTCATCGCGCTGTTATGCTTGGCGCACTCGCGCAGGGCGATACCCATATTACCGGGTTTTTGATGGGTGAGGACTGCCTGTCTACCATCTCCTGCTTCCGCAAAATGGGTATCGATATTTCGATTTCACAAGAAAAAGTTATCGTCCACGGCGCAGGATTGCACGGTCTGCAATCGCCTTCCGAACTGTTGTATACCGGCAATTCCGGCACAACCACACGCCTTTTATGTGGCATTCTCGCAGGACAACCGTTTTCATCTGTCCTCAATGGCGACGCTTCTATTCAAAAACGACCGATGGGGCGTATCATCAAACCATTGCGCCAGATGGGCGCGAATATCGACGGTAAAGACGGTAATCTTTGCCCATTGACCATTCATCCCGCACCGCTTTCCGGCATTCGCTATGAATTGCCCGTTGCCAGCGCACAGTTAAAATCCGCGATTCTGCTTGCCGGATTGTTTGCCGATGGGCAGACAACCGTCATTGAACCGGCAGCTTCCCGCGATCACACCGAACGCATGCTGCGCGGTCTGGGTGCAAACGTAGAAACCCAGGGCACTGTGATCACACTGACTCCACCGGAAACCCTGTATGCCGTTGACGTGGAAGTACCCGGTGATATCTCTTCTGCGGCGTATTTTCTCGTAGCCGGTTTGATTTTGCCGGACAGTGAAATTGTCATCCGCAATGTCGGCGTCAATCCGACACGTACAGGTATTCTGGATGCATTGACCGCCATGGGTGCAGAGATTGAACGGTTCAATGAACGGGGCGATGTGGAACCAGTCTGTGATCTACGTGTGCGTTCATCCCGGCTGCATGGCACGGTGATCGGCGGTGATATCATCCCACGCCTGATCGATGAACTTCCCGTTCTGGCAGTTGCGGCGGCATTTGCCGAAGGTGAGACAATCATCCGCGATGCACAGGAACTCAAAGTCAAAGAATCCAATCGCATTGCTGCAATGGCGGCAGAACTGTCCCGCACAGGCGCTGATGTCCGTGAAACCGATGACGGCATGGTGATCTGCGGCGGCAAGCCGCTCCATGGTGCAGATTTTCTCAGCTATGCCGATCATCGCATTGCAATGAGTATGGCTGTATGTGCATTGGCCTGTCACGGTTCATCGTCTATTGATGATCCATCCTGTGTTGCAATTTCCTATCCAACGTTTTTTGATACACTGGATAACCTGAAAAATAACAAATAATCTGAAGGAGACCGAAATTATGATTCTGACAATGGAAGAATTTCGGGCATATCAACCTGAAAAACCGACCTTCGCGCTGTTCGGTCATCCGATTGCACATACCATGTCGCCTGAATTACATGCCTTGCTGTTCAAAGCATCAGGAAAAAATTGTACCTATTTCGCAGTAGATGTGCCGCCGGAAGATCTCGCAGAAGCTATGCAGCTTGCCCATAAAAAGTGCGGCGGCTTGAACCTGACCATTCCCCACAAAAAGGCTGTGTTCGATCATCTCGACGCAGTCGATGAAGCCGCACATAATCTCGGCAGCGTCAACACCGTATATTTCGAGGATGGCAAAGCCATCGGGTATAACACGGATATTTTAGGCTTTTCCGGCTCCCTGGAATTCGATGGTATCAATCCAAAGGACAACATTTCTGTCGTATGCGGTTATGGCGGCGTTTCCCGTGTGATGGCATATCATCTCGCCAATGCAGGCGCCAAAGTGCTGATTACCGGACGCAACTTGACAAAAGCGAAGGCATTGCGCAATGAATTGCGCAGCTATTTGCCAGACGCAACCATCGACATTATGCCTGCAACCCAATTGCCGCGTGCGACAAAAATTGTCGTCAACGGCACACCACTCGGCATGTATCCACATGAAGACAGCACGCCGTTGGAACGGCTTCCCGTCGGCACGGCTTATGTGTTCGATGCGGTGTACAATCCCCCGCGCACTGCTATCATGAAGCTTGCGCCGAGTCATGTCAAAACGCGCAATGGTCTGTTGATGCTGGTATTGCAGGCAGCTTATGCGCAGACCATCTGGTTCGGCACACAGTTTGAACAGGCCAATTTGACACGCATTCTGCGCCTGCTCGCAGGAGATATGGCAAAAAAACGTCTGAAAACAATGTATGGCAAAAGCAATATTGTTCTATGCGGCTTTATGGGCAGTGGAAAAACCACGATTGGGCGAAAGCTGGCACGGGCGCTGCAATGTCAATTTATCGACATGGATGATTATGTGGAAACACATGAAGGCAAAAAAATCTCGGATATCTTTGCAGAAGTCGGAGAGGCGGGCTTCCGTGATATTGAAACACGCTATGCATATGAAGTTGCAGATAAGACCGACTGTGTCATCGCATTGGGCGGCGGCGCAGTGCTTCGCGCAGAAAATGTCGAGCAGTACAAAAAAAACGGCATTCTCATCCATTTAAATACGCCGTTTTATCGCATTGTACAAAATCTCAGCCGTGATACGTCACGTCCCCTGTTACAGGGCGATAAGGAGAAACAAACGCGTCTGTTGTATAACCGCCGCAAACGCATCTATCTATCCTGCGCTGATCGTTCGGTTTCCGGCACACGGATTTCTGAAATCGTAGACGCCATATTCAACGCAATT
>CALWUF010000068.1 GCA_944384655.1 uncultured Butyricicoccus sp.
CAATCCATTGACTGGCGCGCCCATGCGCAATGTACAGCATGCTGCCATTTATCCGGCATCACATTATGTCGCATCCAAGGAGAAAATGGACGTTGCGTTGCAGGAAATCGAGCGTGAGATGAAGGAACGCATCGAATGGTTTGAAAAACATGACAAATTGGTTGAAGCGCAGCGTATTGGACAGCGCACGCGCTATGATATGGAAATGATGCAGGAAATCGGTTTTTGCAGTGGCATTGAGAACTATTCCCGCGTGATTTCCGGGCGGGAACCGGGTTCTGCGCCGTTTACGCTGTTGGACTATTTCCCAAAAGATTTTTTGATGATTATTGATGAATCGCATGTCACATTGCCACAGGTACGCGCGATGTATCATGGCGATTATGCCCGTAAAAAGAGCCTGATCGACAATGGATTCCGTCTGCCATCTGCACTGGACAACCGACCACTTAATTTTGAGGAATTCCAGTCGCGCGTCCATCAGGTGATTTATGTCAGTGCGACACCATCTGATTTTGAAAAGAGCCGTTCCAGCCAGATTGTTGAACAATTGATTCGTCCGACCGGGCTTCTCGATCCAAAGATTGACGTCCGTCCGATTGAAGGTCAGATTGATGATTTAATTGAGGAAATCAACATGCGTGCTGGACGGAAAGAACGCGTCTTGGTTACGACATTGACCAAAAAAATGGCGGAGGATTTGACTGTATATTTGGAAAATGCCGGTATTCGTGTGCGCTATTTGCACCACGATGTCAAGACCATTGAGCGTATGGAGCTGATCCGTGATTTGCGTCTTGGATTGTTTGATGTATTGGTCGGCATCAACCTGTTGCGAGAGGGTCTTGATCTGCCAGAAGTTTCATTGGTTGCAATTTTGGATGCAGATAAAGAAGGTTTTTTGCGTTCTGAGACTTCTTTGGTGCAGACCATTGGTCGCGCTGCGCGAAATGCCAACGGCGAGGTCATATTGTATGCCGATACGGTTACACCGTCCATGGCAAATGCCATCCGCGAGACGGAACGCCGCCGAACCATCCAGCAGCAATTCAATCAGGAACATGGTATTGTACCCAAAACCATAGTCAAGCAGGTGCACGATGTCATTGAAATTTCCGCACCGGCAACTGAGGTGGGTGCGGTGCTCAGCAAAAAGAAATTGAACAAGACACAGCGCATGCAACAGATTGCAGTCCTGCGCAAAAAAATGAAAGAGGCCGCCAAGATGTTGGAATTTGAGATTGCAGCCGAACTGCGCGATCAGATCCGAGCATTGGAACAGGAATAACCGGACAGGAGAGTATGCAAAACGATGCAAGAATATATACATGTGAAAGGTGCGCGTGAACACAACCTGAAAAATGTAGAGGTGTGGATTCCACGTGATAAATTGGTCGTCCTGACGGGTCTATCGGGCAGCGGCAAATCTTCACTGGCATTCGACACGATTTATGCAGAAGGTCAGCGGCGGTATGTCGAATCGCTGTCGTCTTATGCGCGTCAGTTTCTTGGGCAGATGGACAAGCCGGATGTGGACTTTATTGAAGGTTTGTCTCCGGCGATTTCTATCGATCAGAAGACTACAAGCCGCAATCCGCGTTCTACCGTCGGCACGGTCACGGAAATTTATGATTATCTGCGCCTGTTGTGGGCACGTGTCGGAACACCGCATTGTCCGAAATGTGGAAAGGAAATCCGTCAACAGACCATCGATCAGATTGTTGATCAGTTGATGGCATTGCCTGAGCGCACCAAAGTCCAAATTCTCGCGCCAGTCGTGCGTCAGAGAAAGGGTGAACATGTCAAAGTGTTTGCAGATGCACGTAAGAGCGGTTATGTCCGTGTGCGCGTTGACGGCGAATTGTATGACCTTTCAGAAGAAATCAAGCTGGAGAAAAATAAAAAACACAGCATAGAAATTGTTGTTGACCGTTTGGTTATCAAGCCGGAAATCCGCAGCCGTATGAACGATTCTGTGGAAACAGCGTCTGCGCTCACAGGCGGGTTGGTATTGGCGGATGTTGTCGATGGCGAAATGCTCTCATTTTCACAAAATTATGCCTGTGACGATTGCGGCATTTCTTTGGATGAGCTGACACCCAGGATGTTTTCGTTTAATAATCCATATGGCGCATGCCCGACATGTACCGGTCTGGGCGTTCAGTTAAAAATTGATCCTGATCGCATCATTCCAAATAAAAAACTTTCCCTTCGGAAAGGAGCGATCCAGGCGAATGGATGGACAAATTGTGACGAGGGAAGCATTGCAAAAATGTATTATGACGCCCTCGGTAAACGCTATCATTTTACCCTTGATACTCCGATAGAAAAGATGAGTGTAGAAGCTGTAAATGCCATTTTGTATGGAACTGGAGAGGAAGCGCTGTTATTGCGCACCGCGCGTTATTCCGGTAAAAAAATGGAACAGCCGTTTGAAGGCGTTATCTGTAATTTGGAACGGCGGCACCGTGAAACCAATTCTGAATGGGCGCGTGCGGAGATCGAGGACAGCATGAGTGAGATCCCATGCCCAGACTGTGCAGGACGCCGTTTGAAAAAAGAAATCCTTGCCGTCACAGTCGGCGGATTAAATATCATGGAATTCTGTGAAAAATCCGTCTCACAGGAATTGCAATTCCTTGAAACATTGACCCTGACCGAACAGCAGACACGTATTGCAGAGCGTATTTTGAAGGAAACACGGGAACGCTTGGGGTTTCTCAATAATGTCGGACTCAATTATTTGACATTGGCGCGTGCATCCGGCACACTGTCCGGCGGCGAGAGTCAGCGTATCCGCCTGGCAACACAGATCGGTTCATACCTGATGGGCGTGTTGTATATTTTGGATGAGCCATCCATCGGTCTGCATCAGCGCGACAATGATAAACTCCTTGCCACGCTCAAGCGGCTGCGTGATCTTGGAAATACATTGATTGTCGTCGAACACGACGAAGATACCATGTATGCGGCAGATCATATTATTGATGTGGGACCGGCAGCGGGAACTGGAGGCGGCAGTATCGTCTACTCCGGTGACATGGATGGGCTGCTGAATTGCGAGCAATCGATTACAGGACAATATTTGAGCGGAAAATGTAAAATTGATGTACCGGATGCGCGAAGAACAGATACTGGAAAGTATATTACCTTTACAGAATGCTCGGTGAACAATCTCAAGAATCAGACGTTTACAATTCCATTGGGGGTGTTTACCTGCGTCACCGGCGTGTCAGGCAGCGGCAAATCGTCATTTGTCAATGAGATCCTTTATAAAAAACTTGCTGCTGATCTCAATGGAGCAAAGCTTCGACCGGGTGCATTTGGTGAAGTCATCGGTATGGATAATCTGGATAAAGTCATTGCCATCGATCAGTCGCCCATTGGACGCACACCGCGTTCAAATCCGGCAACGTATACGGGTTTATTCAACGACATTCGAACACTATTTGCGCAGACACAGGATGCAAAAATACGCGGCTATGGTCCGGGACGGTTTTCTTTTAACGTCAAAGGAGGACGTTGTGAGGCATGTACAGGCGACGGTCTTCTCAAAATTGAGATGCATTTTTTGCCTGATTTATATGTTCCGTGTGAGGTCTGTAAAGGAAAGCGTTACAACAAAGAGACGTTGGAAGTGCGCTATAAGGGAAAGAGCATTGCGGATGTTCTCGACATGACGGTAGACGAAGCAGTGCTTTTCTTTGAAAATGTCCCCAGAATTTATCGTCGGCTTTTGACGCTTCAGGACGTCGGATTGGGATATGTGAAACTGGGGCAATCGTCAACAACGCTGTCCGGCGGCGAGAGCCAGCGCGTTAAACTTGCGTCAGAGCTTTCCAAGCGCGCGACTGGTCGCACCATGTATATTCTCGATGAACCGACCACAGGTTTGCACATTGCAGATGTACACCGCCTGATCGATGTACTGCAAAAGCTGGTAGATGCAGGCAATACAGTTGTCGTTATCGAACATAATCTTGATGTGATCAAGGTTGCGGATCATATTATAGATCTCGGTCCGGAGGGCGGTGACGGCGGCGGCACAATTGTGTGTACCGGTACACCGGAAGAAATTGTACGCTGTGGAGCGTCATATACGGGACAGTATCTCGCAAAGTATTTAAAATAATGAAATACAATCACAGCGGAGCAGAAGGTTGTTCCGCTGTTTTTATGGACTCGTGCTTGTCCTCAACGATTTGGCTATCTCTCCATTGGAGGAATTTTTGAATTTTTTCCCGGTTGGATCTGAGAAACGAAACATAATACATGACATTCAATTCCGGGTCATCCATAGGGATCAATGACCTGTGGGTGCCGTCGTTTCTCAAATCCATAGACAATGTGGATATCGTCGCCAAAAAATTGGTGGTGCGGATCAGATGTTGTGTGATATTGAATTCATTTTTTACCAGTTGAACAGGTAGATTGTCTTCTACAATGATTTTCTCAATTTGCTTGAGAAAATACCCTCCGATTTGAGGATATAGAAGCGGCTGAGCGGGAATATTCCGCAGGGAAATGCTTTTATGGCGCATCAGTTGGCTGTCGGAAGGCACAGATAAGTATACTTTGTCCGGCAAAAACGGCAGGCTTTGAATATGTGTTCCCAATATTTTCTGCGGTGTGACAATCAAGTCATAGACGCGCTCGGAAAGAAGTTTTACAACATTGTCACCTTCATAGAGTTCGTCATTCACTTTGATCTCAGGATATGCCAGGGAAAATCGGGGAACAGAGTACCAGCGAACGCCTGGATCACAAAAGCCAATGGAAAGAGATAGATTTTGTTTTGCTGCGCTCAGTACATCCGCTTTCATCTGTTCGATATTTCGAAGGATTTGATTTACATGTATCAGAGCAAGTTCTCCTGTTTTGTTGAGATAAATTCGATTTGGACTTCGGTCAAATAATTCAACATGCAATTCTTCTTCAAATTTTTTTAGCATGGCGCTCATGGCAGGCTGAGAAATATGCAGTGTTTTGGCTGCTTTTGTCAGCGAACCGGTTTCAGCTATGACTTTGAAGTATTCAAGCTGTGTACTATCCATACGATACGCCTCATTTCATTGGTATAACTGTTCATTTATGCTGTATAAAAACTATGTAGTGTACAGTCAAAAATATTCGATCTATAATAAAAATACAAAAGGGTTATGAGAGTTATTGTTATTATAGCATAAAGAATTGTTTATCGTAACCCATGGATTTTTGACAAATGACAGGAGGAATTGATATGGAATATGTCACTTTAAACAACGGGATTCATATGCCTCTGGAAGGTTTTGGCGTCTTTCAGGTGCCGGAAGCTGCGGTGTGCGAGCAGGCAGTCAGTGAAGCGCTGGATGTGGGATATCGCCTGATCGATACTGCTGCTGCATATTTTAATGAAGAAGCGGTGGGTGCAGCTATCCGCAAGAGCGGGATTCCGCGGGAAGAATTGTTTGTCACCACAAAGCTCTGGATTCAGGATGCAGGGTATGAAAATGCGAAAAAAGCGTTCCAGACTTCATTGGATAAATTGGGCTTGGATTATCTGGATTTATATTTGGTTCATCAGCCATTTAACGATTATTATGGCTCATGGCGTGCAATGGAAGAACTGTATGAACAGGGAAAAATCCGTGCCATTGGCGTATGCAACTTTTATCCGGAACGTTTGGCGGATTTGTGTGCCAATGTTAAGATAACGCCGGCGGTCAATCAGGTGGAATTGCATCCGTTTTTTGCCCAAGCTGGTGCATTGAGTACAATGAAAGAGCTGGGTGTACAGCCGCAGGCATGGGGTCCGCTGGCAGAGGGACAGCATGGAATTTTTACCCACCCGGTATTGACTCAAATTGGAGAAAAATATGGCAAGTCTGCGGCGCAGGTCGCATTGCGTTGGAATGTACAGCGCGGTGTTGTCATCATCCCGAAATCCGTCCATCGGGAGCGAATGGAAGAAAATCTTAATATTTGGGATTTCCAACTGAGTCAGGAGGATATGACCGCCATTCAGACGTTGGACTTGGGACATAGTGAGATCATTGACCACAGCGCAGCTCAGACGGCACAATGGCTGAACGGATGGAAAATTCATGATTGACATAAAATGCATCTATGGTTAAAAAATTGGGTATATTGAATGTTTCCCCTGGTTTTGTTATACTAATTGCAGCAATCAGGAGGTGACAGAGCATGGAACTGCGGGTATTGAGATATTTCTTGACCGTGGCGCGAGAGGAAAACATTACAAGAGCTGCCAAGCTTCTTCATGTGACACAACCGACGCTTTCCAGACAGCTCATGCAGCTGGAAGATGAATTGGGTGTGAAGTTATTTCATCGAGGAAAATATAGTGTGAGTTTGACAGAAGATGGGATGCTTCTCAAACGTCGGGCACAGGAGATTGTTTCGCTTTCGGATAAAACTGTTGAAGAGCTTTCTCGCAAAGAAGAAATTTTGTCGGGTGAAATTGCCATCGGCTGCGGCGAGGCGAGGAATATGTCTGTTTTTGCCGATCAGATTGTGGCATTCCGTGAAAAATATCCGCTGGTTCAATTTAATATTTACAGTGCATCTGCCGATGACATTAAAGAGCGCATTGAAAAAGGTACGCTGGATATGGGGCTGTTGATGGAACCGGTGGATATTGGAAAATATGAGTTTATTCATATGCCGCAAAAAGAAACATGGGGGATTTTGACCAGAAAAGATTCCGAATTGGCTCAGAACAAAGCAATTACACCGGAGGATTTGGCTGGAATTCCACTGTTGATACCAAGACGTGAGGAAGTAAAAAATGAACTTGCAAGTTGGTTTGCAGACGCGTATGAACAACTGCAAATAGCCGCAACTTATAATCTGATTATCAATGCGGCAGCAATGGTCCGCAGTAAAGCTGGCGTTGCCCTTTGTTTTAATCTGGGTGCTATTTATGAAGAATTGTGTTTTGTCCCACTGTCTCCGGCAATGGAAACCGGTGCAGTCATCGTTTGGAAGAAAAATCAGACGATTCCCGCTGCAACCGCACAGTTTATTCACAGTTTAAGAAATGCAATTTAAGCATTGCTGAAAATATAAAACAAGTATTAGACATTTTTTATATTTTGAAGTACGATATAGGTGTTCCGATGGGACACCTATATTTTTCAATATGCCGGAAGAGGGAGTGCACGGATGACCATTCATGAAGCGAGCGCACGATATAATATTCCGCTGGAAGTTCTCAGGGAATATGAAAGCTGGGAGTTGTGCGGTGCAGTCAAAAAGGTGATGGGTGTTTGGCAGTATGATGAACAGGACATTGAACGCCTGAGCATGATTATGACATTGCATGATATTGGATTCAGCAAAGAAGAGGTCGAAACGTATATGCAGTTGCTTCTTGAAGGGGATTCTACACAAGCCAAACGGCTGAGAATGCTCAATCAACGACGCAAAACTGCTTTGGATGAGATTCATTTCAGGGAAGCGCAGTTGGATCGCTTGGATTATCTGCGCCACAAGATTCAAATGGCAAAAAAGGAGGGATAACAGGACATTTATTGAAATTGTTGACACCAACACAAAAAACTGCATGGAGGATACAAATATGATGAATAAAACATTGGTTGCATATTTCAGCGCAAGCGGCACAACAGCTGCTGTGGCAAAAAATCTGGCGCAGGCTGCAGGAGCAGATTTGTACGCGATCCAGCCTGCTGTTCCTTACACCAAGGCTGATTTGAACTGGATGGATCAGAAATCCCGCAGCAGCATAGAGATGAAGGATAAATCTATCCGTCCGGCTCTGGCAGATACAAATGCTCGGATCGCAGACTATGATACCATTCTATTGGGATTTCCAATTTGGTGGTATGTAGCGCCTACGATTATCAACAGTTTTTTGGAGAGTTATGATTTTTCCGGAAAGAAAATCATTTTATTTGCGACTTCCGGCGGAAGTGGTTTCGGTAGAACGGCAGAAGAGTTGAAAGTTTCTGTCGCAGCGGATACGGTCATTGTAGAAGGCAAGCTGTTAAATGGGCGCAATTCTGTCGCCGATTTGAAAAAATGGATAGATACCCTTTGAGGAGGAGTATAGATGATTTTCGACGAGATATATACGTTGAATAATGGCATGACCATTCCGAAGCTGGGGTTTGGTACCTGGTTTATTGACGATCATGCAGTGGTACAGGCAGTTCGAGAGGCAGTCAAAATCGGCTATCGCCACATTGATACGGCGCAGGCATATGGCAACGAACGGGGTGTCGGAGAAGGAATCCGCACCTGTGGATTGAAGCGGGATGATATCTTTGTGACGACTAAATTGGCGGCTGAGATCAAAAACTATTCTGATGCTGTCCGTGCGATCGATGAATCCATGTCAAAGATGGACATTGATTATATTGATATGATGTTGATCCATTGCCCACAGCCCTGGGGAAACTATAGGCAGGATAAACGTTCCTATGACATGGGTAACTTGGAGGCATGGCGGGCATTGGAGGATGCAGTCAAGGCGGGAAAACTACGTTGTATCGGTGTTTCCAACTTTGAACAGCCGGATATCGATCATCTGTTGTCTGGATGCAGCATCAAGCCAGTGGTTCATCAGCTTTTGGCACATGTCGGAAATGTGCCGCACGAGCTGATTGCATACAGCGAGCGCAAAGGTATGTTGGTAGAGGCATATTCTCCTGTCGCACATGGTAAGATTTTAAATCACCCTATTGTTGCGGAAATGGCGGCAAAATATGGGGTTACCGTTGCACAGATATGTATTCGCTATATACTCCAATTGGGATTGCTTCCTCTGCCTAAGACTGGAAATCCCCTTCATATGAAGGAAAATGCAGACGTTCATTTTGTGATTGCGGATGCAGATATGGACGTGTTAAATCGATTGGAAAAGTTTACGGACTACGGAGAATTCAGCATTTTTCCGGTATTTAGTGGAAAGTAAACATATACAGGAGGTTTCAATGTATGGAAAAAATTATACAGACGGCAGGGAGAAACGCCTTGGGAACATTTGCTCCTGATTTTGCGCATTATAATGATGATGTATTGTTTGGAGAAAATTGGAACAACACCGACATTGACCATAAAACCCGTTGTATGATCACGGTAGTGGCGTTGATGTCCTCAGGCATCACAGATTCTTCCCTCAAATATCACCTGGAAAATGCGAAAAAAGCAGGCGTAACTCGAAGAGAAATCGCAGCGGTGATTACACATGTCGCATTTTATGTGGGCTGGTCCAAAGGTTGGGCGGTGTTCAACATGGCAAAAGAAATTTGGACAGAAGATGCTGGTGCAGAGGATGCCAAAGCTGCACATGCAGCGGAGATGGTGTTTCCCATTGGTGCGCCCAACGACGCGTTTGCGAAATATTTTATTGGGCAGAGTTATCTGGCGCCGGTATCAACCAGCCAAGTAGGTATTTTTAATGTGACGTTTGAACCTGGCTGCCGCAATAACTGGCATGTCCATCACGCGGAAAAAGGCGGCGGGCAGATCCTGCTCTGTGTTGCCGGACGGGGATATTATCAGGAGTGGGGCAAAGACCCCGTCGAACTGCATCCCGGTGACTGCATCAACATTCCTGTGGATGTAAAACATTGGCATGGGGCAGCGAAGGATAGTTGGTTCAGCCATCTGGCAATCGAAGTGCCAGGGGAAAACACTTCCAATGAATGGCTGGAAGCCGTAGATGCCAGTCAATATGACGGATTAAAATAAAAAATTGATGTAAAAATGAAACATAAACGGCGGACGGTTGTTCATATCAAATCGTCCGCCGTGATTTTTATCGTTATTAGTATAGTCGATGGTTGTCGGGCAGCCAGCAATGCTGTAGGTTTGTCAATGATGTGTTACAGAGAGACAAAAGAAGAAAGGACCTGTTTGGGAGAGCGCCAGTTTAAAGGACGGATGGGAAAATTGTTGTAGGTTCGTTCACGGACAGCGAGCTGGGTCTT
>CALWUF010000069.1 GCA_944384655.1 uncultured Butyricicoccus sp.
AAATGTATCAGCATGTCAGGAAATGCGACCAGCCCGCGCAGCGGCAAGACCGGAAGTGTTTCACATTCCAGTTCAAATCCAGCTTCTAATTCTTTGATTTCAGCCATATGTGTGAGTACCTCCTTTCGGCAGCACATGCAGCCGATGAGCTTTAGGCGCTGCACGCCGTTTTTTCTGTTCCGATGACACGAACGATCACCGAACCTGCACAAACGGCGTGTTCTTATATTTTATGTTTCCTAAAATTATATAGTATTTGATACGTCATTTCAAGCCCATTTGTGCTTAGAAATGTGGATAAACTGCCGAAATCCAGCGTTACTTTGCATTTCTTCACCGCAAAAAAGACAATTCCTGTATAATTTATACAAATCCGGTATGAAAAATCATAAAAGCGCCTGTAGACACAATTGCTGTCCACAGGCGCAAACCTCCGCATCCTCACAGTGTAAGCAGATTTCCGTAATAATCGAAATTGTCATCGTTTAACGAAATAATATTTCCGAACTCGTCAAACCCGACAACGATAAATG
Source organism: uncultured Butyricicoccus sp. (assembly GCA_944384655.1). Taxonomy (GTDB): domain Bacteria; phylum Bacillota; class Clostridia; order Oscillospirales; family Butyricicoccaceae; genus Butyricicoccus_A. The sequence goes on from CALWUF010000069.1 coordinate 534, forward strand.
AACCATAAAATTTTTCATTATAAATCGAACGGTTTTCCTGCATATTGAGCCGATCCGAAAATGCATTATAGATGACACAGACGCCTTCATCAACGCCGATGGATGCAATCTTCCCATCAACAAGATCTTCCATCTGCGCTTCTGTGCCATTCAGATATTCCTCTTTGGGCTGCTCACCTGGTCGGACATAGAGGGCACGAATGATATACGGATTCAATGGTTCCATATTTTATTCCTCCCTTTATGCGGATTTCGGAGACTTAGAGGTGATAACCGGCTGACCTGTCTTTTCAACAACTTCCTTTGTAATACGGACTGCCGAAATGGTATCGTCGGACGGAATATCAAACATAATTTCCGTCATCACATCCTCAATCACGCCGCGCAGACCACGCGCACCTGTCTTGCGTTCCAGTGCGATGTCGGCAACCCGTTCCAATGCGTCGTCATCAAAAGACAGCTGAACGCCATCCATAGCAAACAATTTCTGATACTGTTTGACGAGGGCATTTTTCGGTTCCTTGAGAATGCGGATCAGCGCCTGACGGTCGAGCGAATCCAAAGTAACCAGCGCCGGCAAACGTCCGATAATCTCTGGAATCAGACCAAATTTCATCAGGTCATGCGGTTCGAGATCATGCAGCACTGTGCCCACATCTTTTTCTTCCTTGGACTTGATCTGTGCCCCAAAGCCCATGCTGCTCGTACCGGTACGCGCTTCGACAATCTTTTCCAGACCATTGAACGCACCGCCGCAAATGAACAGGATGTTCGTCGTATCAATCTGAATAAATTCCTGATGGGGATGTTTGCGTCCACCCTGCGGCGGAACATTGGAAATCGTGCCTTCCAACATCTTCAGCAGCGCCTGTTGTACGCCTTCACCGCTGACGTCGCGCGTAATGGACGGATTTTCACTCTTGCGTGCAATCTTGTCAATCTCATCGACATAGATGATACCGCGCTGTGCACGTTCAACGTCGAAATCTGCCGCCTGGATCAAACGCAGCAAAATGTTCTCCACATCTTCGCCAACATAGCCGGCCTCGGTCAGCGTTGTTGCATCTGCAATGGCAAATGGAACCTCCAACGTCTTGGCAAGCGTCTGCGCCAACAACGTCTTACCGGAGCCGGACGGACCGACCAGCAAAATATTACTCTTTTGCAGTTCAACGTCATCATCCATATCCTTATTGAAAATACGTTTATAGTGATTATACACCGCGACGCTCAGCGCAATCTTTGCACGCTCCTGCCCGATAACATACTGATCGAGCGTTTCCTTGAGCTGGCGCGGGGTAGGCAGCTTTTCTAGAGAAGGCGCAGTCTCCTCTGCCGCTGCAGGGGAAAATTCGTCATTGGCAAAACCAAATTCCTCATCCAAAATGCTCTGACAAATGTTGATGCATTCATCACAGATATATACATTTGGACCGGCAATCAGCTTGTGTACAGCTGACTGTGGTTTGCCGCAAAACGAACAGCGAATTTCACGCTTATCGTCGTTTCGTGCCATAATACACCTCGAATTCCGGGGCGTATCGGATCACACACCAATGCGCCCCAATAATATGACTCGCCATTCCCATCCGCAGGATGTGGTTACATGGCGAAATCACCGGAACGACTGTGCGCCAGCCGTTCCGGTGATCGGGTAATAATTATCTGTGAACCATGACCTGATCGATCAAGCCGTATTCCTTTGCCTGGTCGGCATACATAAAGTTGTCACGTTCTGTATCGCGTGCAATTTCTTCCATGGATTTGCCCGTGTTCTTTGCCAAAATCTGATTGATTCGATCTCTGGTACGGATCAAATGATCGGTATGGATCTTGATGTCACTCGTCTGACCGGACAACCCGTTGCCGCCAATAAGCGGCTGATGGATCATAATTTCACTGTTCGGCAGCGCAAAACGCTTGCCTTTCGCACCGGAGGACAACAGAAACGCCCCCATCGATGCCGCCATGCCGACGCAAATGGTCGATACATCACACTTGATGTACTGCATGGTGTCATAAATCATCATGCCGGACGTAATGGAACCGCCGGGCGAATTGATGTAAAATTGAATGTCTTTGTCAGGGTCCTGTGCCTCCAGATAGAGGAACTGTGCGACAATCAACGACGCTGTGGTGTCGTTGACATCTTCGGACAGCATGACAATGCGGTCGTTGAGCAGCCGGGAGAAAATGTCATAGGAACGTTCTCCACGATTGGTCTGCTCTACAACATAAGGTACCAAACTCATAAAAATACTCCTCCTTCCCCACCTGGGGTATGTATCGTCGGAGGGTTGTTTACTCAGCAGCCTTTTCGACGACAACAGCGTTTTCCTTGAGCATTTCCATTGTCTTGGACATGGTCAGGTCGGACTTGACGGAATCTTCCGGTACGAACTGGCGAACCTTCTCAACTTCGAGGCCGTACATCTCAGCCAGTCTGTCATACTCGGCGTTCATGTCCTCCTCGGACGGCTCAATGCTTTCCAGTTCAGCAATTTTCTTCATGGCAAGCTGAACCTTGACCTGGCGCTCAGCCTGACTGCGGAAAATATTTCGGAATGCAGACATCTCCATACCCATCTGCTTTACATAATCCTCCAGCTTCATACCCTGTTGCTGAATACGATAGCCGTAGTCCTGCATAATGTTGTCCAGCTGGGTCTCATACATTGCTTCCGGGATGTCAGCTTCCATGCCTTCCAGAACCTTGTCCAGGATTTTCTCTTCAAAGTCGCGGTCAGCCGCATTCTTCTTGTTCTCTGCAATCTTGGACTCGGTATCCTTCTTCAGTTCTTCCAGCGTCTCGAACTCGGAAACGTCCTTTGCAAACTCATCGTCCATCTCCGGCAGGATGGTCTCCATAACCGACTTAACAGAACACTTGAAGACTGCCGGCTTGCCAGCCAGCTCTTCTGCCTGATATTCCTCCGGGAAGGTGACGTTTACATCACAATCTTCACCGGCAGACTTTCCAACCAACTGATCCTCAAAGCCCGGAATAAACGTGCCGGAACCCAGCTTCAGGTTGAAATCCTCGCCCTTGCCGCCTTCAAATGCTTCGCCATCAACAAAGCCCTCGAAGTCGATTACAACCGTATCGCCCAGAGCCGCTGCACGTTCCACAGTCTCTGTGCTTGCAGCGCGCTGTGCCAGACGGTCAAGCTCTGCCTTGATGTCATCTTCCGTTACAGCGTCGTCCGCTCTCTCTGCCTCAACACCTTTGTACTGACCCATAGTAACTTCCGGCTCAACCGGAACAATGCAGACAAAATCAAAGCCTTCAGCGGTCATGTTGTCAACGTCAACATTTGCTGCGCCGACCGGAGAAATACCGGCTTCTTCAACCGCCTTCGGATAAACTTCCGGATAGACAATATTCAGTGCATCTTCTAAAAATACGCCTTCGCCATACAGCTTCTCGATGACCTTGCGCGGAGCCTTGCCACGGCGGAAGCCCGGAACCTGAATCTGGTTCTTGTTCTTCTTGTATGCAGCATCTTTTGCCTTATCTAATTCTTCAGTGGAAACAGCGATGGTCAGCTTAACCTGGCTGTGTTCCAGCTTTTCGGTATTCTTGAGTTCCATGTTAAATGACTCCTCCTAATAATATGTCCAATCTATTCTATCAGATAGTTGGCTTTTTGGCTACATTTTTTTCTATTTTTTTAGCAGGACGGGCATAAAATCGATATAATCACCCGATACCAGCATAAAATCAATGCCGTCATGCAGACCTGTCACGGCATAGCGCAGACTGTCGGAATGGAGATGCCCATACACACACCGTCCGACGCCATAGCGCTGCATCAACTCAATGATCTCTCCGCAGCGGAAATTTGAATAGATCGGCGGATAATGAAGAAAACAGATAATTTCCTCCACATTCTGCGCTTTTGCTGCCTTGAGTGATGCTTCCAGCCGGATCAGTTCCCGCCGAAAAATCTTTTCGTCATGATCTTCCTGAAAGGATTCCTCGAAAAACCATCCGCGGGTTCCACAAATACCAATATTATCATAAATGAAACAATTATTAAAGAGGAAATCGATGTTTTTTATGCCGTTGTCCTCAAAAAAATGTTTCATCTTACGGACGGTGTTCCACCACAGGTCATGATTGCCCTTCCCAATGATCTTTTTTCCTGGCAATCTGTTCAACATCAGAAAATCTGGCAATGCCTCTGAAAGGTTGATCCCCCATGAGATATCGCCGCCGATGACCACCATATCTTCAGGTGAAATCATTGCCCGCCAATTTTTTTCGATTTTCTCCATATAGCCCTGCCATCGACCGCCGAAAATATCCATCGGCTTTTCCACTCCGCACGACAGATGCAGGTCGGAAATCGTATACAGTGCCATTTTCAGATCTTGTTCAGCAGGTCAACCGTTCCCAAAATGTCTTCTCGGTCGATGACCAGGTCAAAACGCGGTGTGAGACCGGACAGTGCAGCCAATGGAGCCGGTACCGGTGCGCCGGTCATATCATGGAGCTGGTCGAGCAGCTCTGTGCCATCGCCCGTCACCTCGCCGCCCAGCGCAGAAATGACACTCTGGCAGAACTTAAACGGGCTCGCTGTGGATGCAATCACTGTGGGCGTAGTATCACCTGTGCGCGCACAATAATCCTCATATACCTTGACGGCAACGGCGGTATGTGTGTCACACAGATACTTCTTTTCTTCAAACAGACGGGCAATCGTCTGTTTGGTCTGCATATCATCGCAAAAGCCTGCTGCAAACTGATTCCCGATATTTGCAAATACATCCTCCGGCACAGTATATGTTCCAGTTTCTGCAAGCTGTGCCATCAAATCGGCAACCATGCTGTCATTATAGCCCGAAACCAGGAACAGTAAACGTTCCAGGTTACTGGAAATTAAAATATCCATCGACGGCGAAATCGTCGTGTGGAACGGGCGGATTCGGTTATACGTACCACCGGAAGTGAAGAAATCAGTCAAAACATTGTTCTCATTAGACGCACAGATCAATGTCCCAACCGGTACGCCCATCTGCTTTGCAAAATATGCTGCGAGGATATTGCCGAAATTTCCGGTGGGTACGCAAATATTGATCGGATCACCCAATTTGATATCGCCGCGGTTGAGCAGATCGCAGTAGGCAGAGACATAATATGCAATCTGTGGCGCAAGTCTACCCCAATTGATCGAATTTGCCGATGACAATGTCATCCCCTGCTCATCCAGCTTGTCAATGGAGTCCTTGTCGGTAAAGATCTTCTTGACCGCACTCTGCGCGTCGTCGAAGTTGCCGCGGATGGCGCAAACCTGTACATTATTCCCCTTCTGAGTAACCATCTGGAGCTTCTGAATGGTGCTGACACCATCCACCGGATAATAAACCATAATCTTGGTACCTTCTACATCGGCAAAGCCATCCAGTGCAGCTTTGCCGGTGTCACCGGAAGTGGCAACAAGAATGCATGCTGTGCGCTGTTCACCTGTCTTGCGCAGGGATGCCGTCAACAAATATGGCAGCATCTGAAGCGCCATATCCTTAAATGCACAAGTCGGACCATGCCACAGTTCCAAGATATATTTGCCGTTTTCCAGCTTAACCAGCGGAGCAGTATCAGCACCGCCAAATTTCTCATCTGCATAAGCGCGCGCAGCATAGGTCTCCAGTTCCTCTGCGGTGAAATCAGTCAGAAATCTACCCAAAATATCCGCGCTTCTGCCGCGGTAGTCCTTCGCGCACAGCGTCGCAAAGTCGTCCGCTGTCAACTGTGGGATTTCCGTCGGGCAATACAAACCACCATCCGGCGCAATGCCTGTGGCGATCGCCTTTGCGGCGCTGACCGTCAGATTTTTGTCTCTTGTGCTTACATAATCCATGATTTGAAAACCTCCCGGGTTATTTCATTCTCACAATAAGTATCTATTAAAAGTTCGCTGTCACGAACCGTTTTGCATTGTCATACATCAAATTTTGAATCTGTATATCAGAATAGCCGTGCTGCGCCAGTATTTCCGCCAGGCGTTCCATACCGGTCACATCATCAATACCGTCAGGCAGACGATCACAGCCATCCCAATCCGCGCCGATACACAAATGGTTCTCCCCACCAAGCTCACAAAAATGCTCAATATGCCGCAGGATATCCAAAGCATTTGCACGCCTGCGCTGCGTCAGGAACGGGACGTACAGATTGATGCCAACCAATCCGCTGCGCTGAATCACAGCACGGAACTGTGCATCCGTCAAATTGCGCACATGTGGGCAAATCGCCCGACTATTCGAATGCGTCGCTACAATCGGCCCCGGGATGCACTCGGTCAAATCCCAGAAACCGCGTTCAGACAGATGGGACACATCGAGAAATACCCCCCGTTGCGACAGGCTTTGCGCAAATTGCACGCCTTTCTCAGTCAATCCAGCATCATTGTCGAACGATGCGCCACAGCCATAGCACGAGCGATGATTCCAGGTCAATGTGACAATGCGCACACCTGCGTCAATGGCCGCCTGTATGTCCGCTTCGCTCTGCAAAAGCTCTGCACCTTCGACAGATAAAAAGGCGGCTGCTTTTTCCTGCCTCTCTGCGGTGTGAAAGTCATCTGCCGTCTTGCAGTGCATCAACCGATCCGAACAGGCGGCAAATGCATTGTGTGCCGTTTGCAACAGATGTGTGAATCGTATATGTGCCTCTTCCTTCGTTTGGATGGGAGACGCACCGCAAAACAGGGCAAACATCTGCGCATAATGCCCATACCGTGCAGTACGCGTCAAATCCAACTGACCATCATTTTTAAGCAATGTACCGCCGGCTTTGCAATACAGTGCATATGAGCTCAGCTCATAAATCGTGTCACAGTGCATGTCGAAATAATCCATCAACACACCTCAAATGCATTTGGAATATGATTGATGCGCCACAAGCTGCCCGAAACCAGCACTTCTACCACGTCAAAACGCGGCTGCAATACAGTCGGATGTTCTATCAGCCACTGCTGTGCTGCCAGAATGATCTTGCGCTGTTTCGCCAACGTGACTGTCTCGCGCGGTGCACCAAATTTTGTCGTGCTGCGCGTCTTCACTTCAACAAATACAAGATACCCCTCTGCGGCGCAAATCAGGTCGATCTCACCGTATCGGGTGCGATAATTGCGGCATGCGATCACATAGCCGTGCTGTTGCAGATACTCCGCTGCCCTCTGCTCTCCGCGCGCCCCGGTCGTCATTTGTTTAAAACCTTTTTTAAAAAAGTTTTGCGGTGCAGCGGACAAATCCCATACTGTTCAATGGCTGCATAATGTGCCCTGGTGCCGTAGCCTTTGTGCATTTCAAAACCATATTGTGGATATTGCTGTGCCATTTTGCGCATATAGCGGTCTCGTGTTACCTTGGCCAGAATCGACGCCGCCGCAATGGACAATACTTTGCCGTCGCCGCCGATGATGCATTCCGATGGGATATCCAATCCACGGATGCGGTTGCCATCCACCAGAGCAAAATCGGCTGAAATCTGCAATGCGTCCACCGCGCGATGCATTGCCACAAAAGTTGCCTGTAAAATGTTGATCTCGTCGATTTCCGTTTGACTTGCCTCTCCGATGCCCCATGCGAGCGCATGCTCCTTTACAAAATCAAACAACATCTCACGCTTTTTTTCAGTGATTTTTTTGGAATCGTTGACGCCGGGCAGTTCAATGTCATCCGGCAGAATGACTGCCGCCGCGACAACCGGACCTGCGAGAGGACCGCGTCCAGCTTCATCAATGCCGCACACAGCAGTAAATCCTTGCGCCTGAATTTCCTTCTCTTTGTCCATCGTGAGCAGCACAGGCGGCTTACTCTGTTTTGCCATGATCCTGCTCCTCCGTATCAGCATATTCATCCGGTGTTTCCAGCGTGATACGTCCCAATTTTCCGCCGCGGAACTCGTCGAGCAAAATACGCGCCATGCGCTCCGTATCGATCTCACCACCGGAAATCAGGAATCCACGCTTGCGTCCGGCACGCATCAACAGCTCATAGCCAAGGAAATCAAATTCTTCATCCTCTGCCGGAAGTTCTATTTTATACCGCCCAGTCAGCGACTGCGGAGAATGACGATAGAGAATCTCCATCAGCTTGCACGCCAACGTTTCGACATCCAGAATATCGTCTTTAACCGCGCCGGTAACGGCCAGATAAATGCCTGTGCGCTCGTCATCGAGCTTGGGCCACAGAATGCCCGGTGTGTCCAGCAATTCCAAACCGCCTTCCACACGGAACCACTGTGAACCACGCGTCACGCCCGGTTTATCCGCAGCCTTTGCAGATTTTCTGCCGAGTACCCGGTTGATAAAGGTAGACTTGCCGACATTTGGGATACCGACAACCATGACACGAACCGGTCTGCCTGTCTGTCCCTTCGCGTTCCATTGTGCAATTCTGTCGGTCAGCATGGTGCGCACAGCCGCAGCAAACTTTGCCACGCCTGCACCGCTTCTCGAATCCGTGGTCAACACTGCATACCCTTGCCGTCGGTAATAACCCGCCCACAATTTTGTTGATTCCGGATCTGCCAGATCGGTGCGGTTGAGTACCAGCAGGCGCGGTTTGCTGCCTGCGATGTCATCCATATCCGGATTGCGGCTGACCTGCGGAATGCGTGCATCAACGATCTCGCACACCGCATCTACACGGCGGATATTCTCCGCCATCTGTCTGCGGGTACGCGTCATATGACCGGGATACCACTGTATATTCATGAATCCTCCTTATGATACCATTCCAATTTCATTAAACGGATAAATGCGCATCAAAACCTTGCCGATGATATAACGCGTATCTACCATACCAAGTGCCGCATACCGGCTGTCAGTCGAATGATTGCGGTTATCACCCATGACAAAGATACAGCCGTCCGGCACAGTCTGCGGGAAGGTGACATCATAAAACGTTGTCGTCGGCTCTGCAATATATTCTTCCTCCAACGTCTCGCCATTGACTGTGACAACACCTGTGTCAAAATCGATGTCAACCGTATCTCCTTCTGTAGCAATGACACGTTTCACAATCGGGCTTTCCATAAATGAATCTTTGGTGAGAATCACAATATCTCCCTTTTCAGGCGTATAGAACAGGTTGGATACGAGCAATTGATTGGAATCCTGAAGGGTTGGCTCCATGGACGAACCCTGTACACCGATGATGCGAACACCGAAGACAAAAATGAGAATTACAGTTGCCAATGAAATCAGAAGCGCTTCGCCCCAGTCGAAAAGTTCGCTGTGGAACCGACTTTTTGGCGTTTCCTCTTCAGCGACAAGTTTGTTTTGTTTGCGCATTGGTTTTATCATCCTTTCGTCGGATAAGCATATATATTGTTATAATATACCGCTTCGTAGGTACTTGGCAAGTAGTTTTGCCTATCCGAGACAAAACAAAAGAAAAAAAGGAGAGGAACATAAGCTGTCCTCTCCTTTGTGGTTCTGAATTCAGGCTGAAATTTACAGCTTCTCCTGAACCTTCGCCGCCTTGCCGACTCTGCCGCGCAGATAGTACAGCTTGGCACGGCGAACCTTACCGTTGCGAACAACCTCGAACTTTGCAATGTTCGGGGAATGTACCGGGAAGGTCTTCTCAACGCCGACACCGTAGGAAATACGTCTTACGGTAACAGACTTATTGATGCCGCTATGCTTCATAGCGATGATGGTACCCTCGAAAATCTGAATTCTTTCGCGGTTGCCTTCCTTGATCTTCTGGTGCACCTTGACGGTATCACCAACCTTGAGCTCCGGCAGGTCGGTCTTGATCTGCTGCTCTGCGAGAACCTTTACTAAGTCCATCGTATTTTCTCCTCTCAATCTTAGACAATCATATCTCTTTTAAAACCTCAGCTCCTGTCCGCCGTGGAAAAATTCCGAGCGCAATGCTGCGCCGCAGTGGACCGGTGGTCACGCCCCGTGACCGGGTGGACAGAGGATTGTCCGGTTTCAGTTTATAAGTCTATCATGAATTGTGCGTAAAAGCAAGAGAAAGATACAAAAAATGCCATGGCTTTTTGTACAGATTTGTTGTTGCATGTTCACAAATATGGTATACTATTCTAGCAATAACATTTTATTTTTTCATATCGAGGAGGTTATCTTTCGTTATGTGGGCATATGAAAGCGTTTTCTATCAGATTTATCCCATTGGATTCTGTGGTGCGCCATGGGAAAATGACGGCAAAGTTGTCAACCGCGTAAGCAAAATTGGCACATGGGCAAAGCATATCGTTTCAATCGGCTGCAATGCCGTGTACTTGTCCCCTGTCTTTGAATCGGACAGCCATGGCTATGATACCCGTGATTTCCGAAAAATCGACTGCCGTCTGGGAACCAACAAAAATTTCGCTGCGGTCTGTGATACGCTGCACAAAAACGGCATCCGCGTCGTGCTGGATGGTGTATTCAATCATGTCGGACGCGGTTTTTGGGCATTTCGCGATGTACAAAAAAACAAACAGAATTCCCCGTATAAAGACTGGTTCCTGATCAACTTTGACGGTAACTCCAATTATGATGACGGTTTCTGGTACGAAGGCTGGGAAGGTCACTATGAATTGGTCAAGCTCAACCTGCACAATGAAGCGGTAATCCAACATATTTTTGACTGCATCCGCGGATGGGTAGACGAATTTGATATCGATGGTCTGCGTCTGGATGTCGCGTATTCTTTGGATCGTGACTTTATGCGCCGCTTGCGTGCATTCTGCGACACACTCAAACCGGACTTTTTCCTGGTAGGTGAGGTCATGAGCAGTGATTGTTCCCCATTCCTTGCAGAGGATATGCTGCACGCCTGTACCAACTACGACTGCTACAAAGGATTGTATTCCTCGTTCAACAGCATGAATATGTTCGAAATTACTCACTCGCTCCAGCGTCAATTTGGACCGGAATACTGGACGCTGTATAAAGGCAAACATCTGCTGTCCTTTGTTGACAACCATGACGTCACACGTGTCGCATCCATTCTGGAAAATGAAGAGCATTTACCACTGATTTATGCATTGATGGTCGGTATGCCGGGCATTCCATGCATCTATTACGGCAGTGAATGGGGAGAAAAAGCAACCAAACAGCCCGGTTCAGATGCAAATCTTCGCCCATGCTTTGATGAGCCGGAATGCAATGAGCTGACAGAATTTATCTCAAAACTTGCGCATGCCAAGAAAAACTCAAAGGCGCTGTGTTATGGCGATTTCACCACACGTTTACTCACGACAAAACAGGTGATCTTCGAACGTGCATTTGAAGATGAGCGCGTTATGGTTGTCATCAATGCCGATGATCAACCGTTTACCGCACACTTTAATGCGGAAGCAGGTCGTGCCCGTGATCTGATTACCGGCAAAGTACATGATTTTGGCGGAGGTTCAGAGCTTCCACCTTATTTCGCCGCCTTCTGGCAGGTATTCTGATCGTCCCTCCTCCTGAAAAAATCACCGCCCGACTGGTTCTGTCATACAAATGGCAGTATC